>JBBQAU010000155.1:0-5946 GCA_038316685.1 Sphingomonadales bacterium | reverse complement strand
AACCCTGTTCGCATTGCGCCCTCGATCCTGTCTGCTGATTTTGCCCGCCTGGGGGAGGAAATCCGCGCGATTGATGCAGCAGGCGCAGACTGGATTCACGTCGATGTGATGGACGGGCATTTTGTGCCCAACATCACGATTGGCCCTGCCGTCATCAAGGCGTTGCGACCGCACACGACCAAGCCGTTTGACGTGCATCTGATGATTTCGCCCGTCGATCTGTATCTCGATGCCTTTGCTGAGGCGGGTGCCGACACGATTACGGTGCATCCTGAGGCTGGCCCGCATCTCCACCGCACGATCCAGCGGATCAAGGCGCTCGGCAAGCGGGCGGGCGTGGTGCTCAACCCTGCGACGCCTGCTAAAATGCTCGATTATGTTATCGACGAGGTTGATCTGGTGTTGGTGATGAGCGTGAACCCCGGCTTTGGCGGGCAGCGCTTTATCCCATCACAACTCAAGAAAATCGCCGCGATCCGCAAGATGATCGACATGACGGGGCGGGCGATTGATCTTGAGGTTGATGGCGGGATTGACCGTGAGACGGCACGGCGCGCGATTGAGGCGGGCGCGGATGCGCTCGTCGCGGGCACAGCGATTTTTTGCGATGGTCCGGCGGGCTATGCCGATAATATCGCCGCGCTTAGGGGAGGGTGATCGGCGATCTCACGATCGAGACCGGTGCCGACGGAATCGATGAGAATAAGCGGCTGATTACCCTTTCGGGGGGCAAGAGCCTGTCGCTGTCTGACCGGTTGTCGGACCGGCTCAGTCGGCTGACCTGGCGGACGCCACTGCACCGGTTGCGGCTCAAGGGCCGCCATCCGCTCAAACTCATCGCGGCGCCGCACGATCCGCTGCCCGGCAATCCCGCGCATGGTGCGGCCTTGCTGAGCGGGGCGTTGCTGTTCCGGGGCGAGTTGCGGCAGATCGACGCGCTGTCGCTTGCCAGACCCGATTTTTCGCGCCGCTATGCAGAGCATCTTCACAGTTTTGATTGGTTGCGCGATCTGGCGGGCGCGGGCACACGCGCGCAGGGCGCTCCGGTTGCTGAGGCGATCATGCGGCTCTGGCTGGCCAGCCATGCCGAAAAAATTGCGGAACCCGCATGGCGCGCCGATCTGTGGGGGCGACGCATTCTGAACTGGACGGCGCACGCCCCGTTGATCCTGTCGAGCGCCGATCTGGTTTACCGCTCGCTCGTTTTGAATACGCTGGCAAGGGGCGCGCGCCATCTCGAGCGCACCGCAGAAAAAATGCCGCCCGGCCCCGCCAGGATTGCGGTCTGGTGCGGCATTACGGCGGCGGGGCTGCTGATCCCCGGCGGTGATTCCCGCCACCGTGCCGGCGAAGCTGGCCTTGCCAGGGCGCTCGGCGTTTCGCTGTTTCGTGATGGCGGGATAGTCCAGCGTTCACCTGCTGCCCAGCTTGATGTCATCATGCTGCTGACGTTGCTTCGCGAATCCTATTCGGCGCGTCGGCTCGAACCGCTGGCGCTGATTGAGGAGACGCTGACGCAGATGGTGCCGGTGCTGCTTGGCAGCTGCCACAGCGACAAGGGGCTGGCCAGCTGGCAAGGCGGCGCGCCGGTGCCGGGCGGGGTGCTCGACGCGATCATCGCCGCAACGCGGGTTCGGGCACGGCCGCTGCGACAAGCGCGCGAGTGGGGGTATCAACGGATGGCGGCGGGTCAGACGGTGCTGATCATCGATGCAGCGCCACCCCCCGTATCGCGGCTGATCGATGGCGGGTGCGCGTCAACGCTCGCGATCGAGGTATCGGACGGTCCCAACCGGATCATCGTCAATTGCGGTGGTGCCCGCGCCCTCATCGCGCCGGTGCCCGATGGCCTGGCGGACGGGCTGCGCTCAACAGCGGCGCATTCGACGCTGATTATCGCAGACAGTAACTCAACCGCGATTCACGCCGATGGCACACTCGGCAAAGGCGTAGGCGAGGTTGAACTGACCCGCCAGGAAAGCGAGACATCGAGCCGGATTGAGGCAAGCCATGATGGCTATGCGCGCCGCCACGGCTTTCAGCACCATCGCCAGCTGGTGATGGCGAGCGACGGTCGCGATCTGCGCGGCGAGGATATGTTGCTGCCGACGGGCAAGCGCCGCAAGCAGGCGACGACGGGCTTTGCGGTGCGATTCCATCTCGCCCCCGGCGTTGAGGTGTCGCCAACGGCGGACGGGCTTGCCGCGCTGCTCCGTCTGCCAGGCGGCGTTCTATGGCAGTTTCGCTGTCGCGGCGCGACGCTGTCGATCGAGGCCAGTCTGTGGGTCGACGGTAACGGCGTGATCCACCCCACAGAGCAACTGGTGATATCGGGTGAGGCAGCAGCGGGCGGCGCGACGGTGAGCTGGGCCTTGAAGCGCGCGACCTGACCGGGCAGGGGGGCTTGGGGCCGTCCTGGAGAGTATCGATGTCGACTGTAAAAATCACCCGCGCCTTGCTCTCGGTTTCGGACAAGACGGGGATCGTTGGCCTGGGCCATGCTCTTGCCGCACAAGGCATTGAACTTGTCTCGACGGGCGGTACCGCGCAGGCGCTGCGTGAGGCAGGGCTTGAGGTGCGCGATATTAGCGCGCTGACCGGTTTTCCCGAAATGATGGATGGCCGGGTCAAGACCTTGCACCCGATGGTCCATGGTGGCTTGCTGGCGGTGCGCGATAATGCCGGCCATCTCGCCGCGATGGCGAAGCATGAGATCGGCGCGATCGATCTGGTCGTTGTCAATCTTTACCCGTTTGAGGCAACCGTCGCACGCGGTGCGCCGCGCGACGAGATTATTGAAAATATCGATATTGGCGGACCATCAATGGTGCGTTCGGCGGCGAAAAATCACGCCTTTGTCGCGATTGTCACTGATCCTGCGGATTATGATGCGCTGATTACGGAAATGGCGCTGAACAATGGTGCGACAACGCTAGCCTTGCGTCGGCAGCTTGCCGCGCGCGCCTTCGCTGCGACCGCGCGTTATGATGGCATGATCGCCAGCTGGTTTGGCTTTGCCGATCAGGGCGAACAATTTCCTGAAACTCTACCACTCACGCTCAAGCGTGCGACAACGCTGCGCTATGGCGAAAATCCTCACCAATCTGCTGCTTTTTACAGCGCAACCGGCCTGTTTGCGCACGGCATCGGCCAGGCCCGGCAGGTTCAGGGCAAGGAACTCAGCTATAATAATTTCAACGATGCCGATGCAGCGCTTGAGCTGATCAGCGAGTTTCACGATGCCGACCCATCGGTCGTCATTGTAAAGCACGCCAACCCGTGCGGGGTCGCGACGGCGCGGACATTGGGCGAGGCTTACGCGGCGGCTTTTGCGTGCGACAGCGTTTCGGCGTTTGGTGGGATCATCGCGGTCAACCGCCCGCTGGACCGGGCGACGGCTGAGGCGATCTGTGGTATTTTTACAGAAGTTGTGATCGCGCCTGATGCTGACGAAGATGCAGTCGCGGTTTTCGCTGCCAAGAAAAACCTGCGGTTGTTGTTGACGGGCAATCTGCCCGATGCGGCGCGCGGCGGATTGGTCGCCAAGTCGATTACGGGCGGCTGGCTTGTCCAGACGCGCGACAATGGGGTGCTGTTGCCAAGCGATTTCAAGGTGGTGACGAAGCGCCAGCCCACACCAGCGGAACTCGCCGATTGCCGCTTCGCCTGGACGGTTGCCAAGCACGTCAAATCCAACGCGATTGTCTATGCCAGGGACGGCGCGACGGCGGGGATTGGCGCAGGGCAAATGAACCGGCTCGAATCAGCGACGATTGCGGCCTGGAAGGCAAAGGACGCGGCGCAGCGGGAGGGCTGGGCCGAGGTGCGCACGATTGGTTCAGCGGTCGCATCGGACGCATTCTTTCCGTTTGCCGATGGCCTGTTGGCGACGATTGCGGCGGGTGCGTCGGCGGTGATCCAGCCAGGCGGTTCGATTCGCGATGAAGCGGTGATTGCGGCAGCGGACGAGGCAGGCATTGCGATGATCTTCACCGGCATGCGGCATTTCCGGCATTGACCGCTGTTTGCACGGGTTCAGGCTGGTTGTGGCACCCGTTTGAACAGCGCGCGGTCTTCGGGGCCAAATGCCCAGCGTCGCAGGATCAACAAATAGCTCGCCAAAATCGCAGGGATGCCGACCAGCAGCTCGACCCATTCGAACTGGGACGGCAAGGCAGTGAATGCGCCGCCAATCGCCGCCGATACAACAACTGCGCCGACGAGCGGCAGACGTAAGCCTGATACCGGTGCACCGAGGATTGAAGAGAGCAGGCGCGACTTGATGATAGAGGCAAGCGTCAGCGACAATAAAAGCGCGATGGCCGGCCCAGCCGCCTGACCTGCTGGCGACCAGCCCAGCTCGCGCAGCACGGTGATCAGCGCAAAGCTTATCGCTGTCTGAAAGATCAACAAGGCAGCCGAGATAATCAGATTACGGTGGCGCGCAACATAGACAAGGCCGCTTTCAGATACTGCTGCGGTCGATGCGGCAACCTCTGCCGTCAGCAGAAACGCAAGTGCGGCCGCCCCGCCGACAAATTGCGGGCCGACTGTGCCCATCACTGCCTCGCCGGGGATCGACAATGCCAGCGCGATTCCGCCTTGCGCTGCCATGATCCAGAAACCGACCTGGCGGATTTGTTTGGCGACAGCATGCTTGTCCCCGCGCGCGAGGCTGGTCGCGATGACAGGGCCGAGGATGGGGTCAAAACTGGTCTTCAACCGCCCCGGCAACGAGGCAAATTGTTGGGCCATATAATAGACGCCAACCACGGCGGGTGCAAAAAGCTGGCCGATGATAAACCGGTCAACATTGCGCGAGGCCCATTCAATTGCATCGGCACCGGCCAACGGGATGTTGCGGGTGGCAAGCGCAACGATTGTTGAGAGCCGGGGTTTCCACCCGGTGGGCAGGCCATAACTGCGCACGAAAGGGATGATCGAGGCGATCATCGCCACCAGCATCGATAGCATATAGGCGATTTCCAGCCCGCTCTGCGGTGCCACATAGTAAAGAATGGTTGCCGCGATACTGATAGTCCAAGGTTCGATGATCGCGCGCGCGGTAACGGCGGCGCGGACATTATGGCGATAGGCGAGCGCGGCAAGGCTGATATCGGACCACGCAATTGCGACAACAATTGCCGGGAGCCCGCGCGCAAGGCCAACGGGCTGGCTTTGCGCATACATAAGCCCAGGCGCTGCGAACAGAATGCCGCTCGCGACCATCGAGGCGAGGAACGCCACCATCAGCGCATCCCAGGCGACATGGGCGTGCGGGCGGTCAGTTGCGGACAGCGCCTGCGCCAGACCGCGTTTCATCCCCAGCGTCGCAATCAGTGCTGCGAGTTCAACCACCACCACTGCGAGGGCGAAATGGCCGACAGCTGCGGCACCATATAGCCTGCCCGCGACGAAGAGGAACGGGATCCGCGCGGCCAGCCTGAGCGCAAAGCCGATAATATTGGTCCGCCCACCTTCGGCCAGCGTTGCAATATCTGTGTCGCCGCCCTTCTCGCTGGGCGGGATGGCGGTGGCGGTCGTCAATGCGCCGCGCCCCAGCTCAGGCCCGTCCCAATTTCCACCCCGAGCGGGACGGATAATGGCACGGCGGGTTCGGCGGCGCTTTCCATCACGTGGCGGATCACGACACTTGCCGCTGCGACATCGCCTTCGGGAAGCTCAAATACCAATTCGTCATGCACCTGCAACAGCATCCGCACATGGCCGAGGCCAGCGGTCTCCAGCGCTGGCCCCATCCGGATCATCGCGCGCTTGATGATATCAGCGCTTGTCCCCTGGATCGGCGCGTTGATGGCGGCACGCTCTGCCCCTTGCCGCTCATGCTGGAGCGCGGATTTGATGCGGGGGAAATGGCATTTGCGCCCGAACAAAGTGGTGGTGAAGCCGCGCTCGCGGACCTCCTCAATCGTCGTCGCGATATAA
>JBBQAU010000154.1:0-5951 GCA_038316685.1 Sphingomonadales bacterium | reverse complement strand
CAAATCGAAAAAACGAGTCTTCTTCTCGGCACCCATCGGGTCGATCAGCGCCTGATTGCCGTCGCGCAAATCGGTTGAAAGCCAACGCGGCGGTTGCGTGATGGTGCGCGACGGCCATTGCCGGTCTGACAGGGCGATCTGCGGGAAGGGGCGATATTTGGTCGAAGGTTCACGCAACATGGCTCAGGATCGCTTTCGGCTTCGGGAACGACAGGGGTGGGCCCTCAGGTCGTGCGGGCCGCGCATGCAGCACCCCATACACGCCTAAGGGCGCGTAAGTCGAAGCGTCGGCAGGCCATTGGTGGCGTCCATACACCCCCAATGGCCCAGCAATCTGCGTACGTAAAGCGCGATCAGCCAACCTTCTCGAACGGCACCGCGATTTCGAGCTCGACCTCGTCCGAGACGAACGGGATTGCGGTGGTGATGCCGAAAACGCTGCGCTTGATCGTCGTCTCCGCTTCGAATCCGACGGTTTCCTTCTTGTTCATCGGGTTGATGCCAGCGCCCTTAAACTCGGCGTCGAGCACGACCGGGGCCGTCACGCCGTTCAACGTCAGATTGCCGGTGATCTTGGCGGTCATGCCAATGACGACGACTTTGGTCGAAACGAAGTGCGCGTCGGCTGGAGTGGCGCCAAAGAAATCGGGCTTGCCGCCGTCCTTGCCCGGGCGCAGCAAATGCGCGGTCAGCCCCGTGCTGGCGGTCGTCACCTTCGATACCGGGATGGTGATGTCGACCACGGCATCGGCGGGCTTTTTGGGATTGAGCACCAGCGTGCCGGTCGCATCGCCGAATATCCCAAAATATTCGCTAAAGCCGAAATGATCGACTTCGAATTCGATCAGCGTGTGGCTCGGGTCGGCTGTGTAACTGCCGCCGGTAATGCGGCTGACATCGGGCTTGCCGGGCACTTCCGGCGCGGACTGCGCGATCAGCGGCGCAGTGACGAGGAGGCCGGCGAGGATGAGAATCTTGCGCATGGTCTGTCTCCAAACAAAGTGAGGTAGCGCTCCTTGCGGTCGACACCCCCCTTATGTCAAAACCAAAGACGCAAACCCATGGTTTCTCGTCAACGCTCAGTTCCTGGCCTTATCTACCAGCTTGTTTTTGGCAATCCAGGGCATCATCGCGCGCAGCTCGCTGCCGACTTTCTCGATTGGGTGCGCGGCGGCAGCCTTGCGCGATGCCTTTAGCTCGGGTTGGCCAGCACGATTGTCGAGCACAAAATCCTTTACGAAGCGCCCTGATTGAATGTCGGCCAGCACCCGCTTCATTTCAGCTTTAGTTTCGGACGTAATGATCCGGGGGCCAGTTTTAATGTCGCCATATTCGGCAGTGTTACTGATCGAATAGCGCATATTTGCGATGCCGCCTTCGTAAAGCAAATCGACGATCAGCTTGGTTTCATGCAGACACTCAAAATAGGCCATTTCGGGGGCATAGCCCGCCTCAACCAGCGTCTCGAACCCGGCCTGGATCAAGTGGGTGATGCCACCGCACAGCACGGCCTGCTCGCCGAAAAGGTCGGTTTCGCATTCCTCACGGAAATTAGTTTCGATAATGCCGGATCGACCGCCACCGACGCCGCTCGCATAAGCCAGCGCGATATCATGCGCATTGCCGCTTGCGTCTTTATCGACCGCGATAAGGCACGGCACCCCGCCACCACGCACATATTCGCTACGCACGGTGTGACCGGGACCCTTTGGGGCAATCATGATGATGTCGAGGTCAGCGCGGGGCTCAATCAACCCAAAATGGATGTTGAGGCCGTGCGCAAATGCAAGCGTGGCGCCCGTCTTCAAGTTGGCATGCAAATCATCGGCGTAGATTGCGGCCTGGTGTTCGTCGGGTGCCAGCATCATGATGATGTCTGCCCAGGCAGCCGCATCCACATTTGACAGCACTTTGAACCCGGCCGCTTCTGCCTTGGCGGCGGTTGCGGAACCCGGCCGCAGCGCGACCGCCACGTCCTTCACGCCAGAATCGCGCAAATTCTGGGCATGGGCGTGGCCCTGGCTGCCATACCCGATGATGGCGATTTTCTTGTCCGAGATCAGGCTGAGATCGGCGTCGCGATCATAATAGACACGCATGGGAAATCCTTTTTCAGTGCAACAAGGGTGAGGGGTCAGGCGGCGTCTTTGCCGCGCGCAATGGCGACGATTCCGGTGCGGGCAACTTCAATCAGCCCAACTTCACGCATCAGGGAGACAAACGTGTCAATCTTCTCGCGCCCGCCAGTGACCTCAAAAATAAAGCTGGAGGTCGTCGCATCAACGACGCGGGCACGATAGACATCGGCCAGACGCAACGCCTCAATCCGGTGATCGCCAGTCCCCGCTACCTTCACCAGCGCAAGTTCGCGTTCGACATGAGGGCCAAGCGCGGTGAGATCGGTCACTGAATGCACCGGAATCAGCCGGTCGAGCTGCGCGATCACCTGTTCCATTACATATTCTGAGGCTGATGTGACGATGGTAATCCGGCTCACCGCTTTGTCGCGCGTAACGTCGGAAACGGTCAGGCTTTCAATATTATACCCGCGCGCGGTAAAAAGTCCGGCGATCCGCGCCAGAATGCCCGGCTCATTATCGACGAGCACCGACAGGGTATGGCGCTCAGCCTTTTCTTCCTGAATCCGCATCAAACCAGCGCTTTCGCTTCATCAGGCATTTCCCCAGAGACAGCGGCACCATCAAGAATCATGTCGGTATGGGCTGCGCCTGAAGGAATCATGGGGAAGCAATTGGCGAGCTGCGCCACGCGGCAATCGACCATCACGGGTCCGTCATAGGCCAGCATTGCGGCAATCCCGTCCTCAAGCTGGTCAAGTCGTTCGATACAAATCCCCTTCCAGCCATAGGCCTCGGCCAGCCGGACGAAATCAGGCAGCGAGTCCGAATAGCTTTCGGCATAGCGGCTCGAATAGGTCAGTTCCTGCCACTGGCGGACCATGCCCATATATTGATTGTTGACGATGAAAATCTTGACCGGCAGCCGGTACTGAGTGGCGGTGCCCAGTTCCTGAATGTTCATCTGGATCGATGCCTCGCCGGCGATATCGATCACCAACGCCTTGGGATTGCCGATCTGCGCGCCGATTGCCGCAGGCAGGCCATACCCCATCGTGCCGAGGCCACCGCTTGTGAGCCACTTATTGGGCCCTTCAAAACCGTAATGTTGCGCCGCCCACATCTGATGCTGCCCGACTTCGGTCGTGATGATCGGATTGCGCTCATGCGTTGCTGCCCAAAGCGCCCGAATGGCGCGTTGCGGCATGATCTCCGTCGTTGAATCCGTGAAGTCCAGCGACCGGCGATCGCGCCAACCGTCAATCTGTTGCCACCACAGCTTGAGATCTGGTCGAGGATGATGTCGCGCCTTCCAGATGCGAATCATATCCTCCAGCGCGTGGCCGACATCCGCGATGATCGGCAGATCGACCCGAACGATCTTGTTCACTGACGACCGGTCGATATCGATATGGATCTTGCGCGAATAGGGGCTGAATGCATCAAGCCGACCCGTCACACGATCGTCAAAGCGCGCACCAAGGCAAACAATCAGGTCTGCCTTATTCATCGCCATATTGGCTTCATAGGTGCCGTGCATGCCCAGCATGCCCAGCCATTGCTCGCCCGAGGCAGGGTAAGCGCCGAGGCCCATCAGGGTTGAAGTCACGGGTGCACCGGTGATCCGGGCGAGTTCACGCAGTAACTGACTTGCCCCTGGGCCTGAATTGATAATGCCGCCGCCGGTATAGAAGATCGGCCGTTCTGCCGCTGCCAACATATCGACCGCTGCCTCGATCAAGCTCTGTTCGGCCTTTAGCGCGGGACGATAGGTTTTGTGACGGATCGGGCCCGGCTTGGTGTAGCGCGCTGTCGCGACCTGAACATCTTTCGGGATGTCAACGACAACGGGGCCGGGGCGTCCCGACGTGGCGATGTAAAACGCCTCATGGATGACGGGTCCAACCTGCGCGGGGTTCTTCACCAGATAATTATGCTTTGTGCAGTGACGGGTTAGGCCAACCGTATCGGTTTCCTGGAATGCATCAGTGCCGATCAGATGTGTGGCCACCTGCCCCGTGATCACCACCATCGGGATTGAGTCCATCAACGCGTCGGTAATGCCGGTGACCGCATTGGTAGCGCCCGGTCCAGAGGTGACAAGCACGACGCCCGGTTTGCCCGTTGAACGCGCATAGCCCTCGGCCGCGTGGGTCGCGGCCTGTTCGTGGCGCACAAGAATATGTTTGATCCGGCCCGAGCGGAAAATCGCATCGTAAATCGGCAACACAGCCCCGCCGGGATAGCCAAACACCACCTCGACCCCCAGATCACACAGGGCCTCGATCAGGATATCGGCACCACTTTTCTCGGCCATACATTCATTCCTCATTGCCGGGGGGCGGCTATCGGTATTAAAACTACGTGTCAATTCCTATTCGTGGAATTTAGTTACAAAAATCTCAATCAATTGGTCTTTTTCAGTCTCTGTGGTAGTAGTCCAGTCTGGAGGCGTTTGGTTCCTGAACCACGTATATTGTCGTTTGGCATATTGTCGCGTTGCGATCTGTGCCTTTGCCAAGGCATCTGCGCGCGAACAAGTGCCTTCAATCCAGGCGGTAATCTCGCGGACGCCAATCGCGCGCGTTATGGGTGCGTCGGGCGGGATGTCGCGTCGAGCGGCAAGGATCGCCACTTCGCGGTCGGCACCATTGTCGAACATCGCTTCTAATCGCCGGTCGCACCGTTCCAACAGCCAGTCACGATCAGGCAGGAGGACAGTTGCACCAAGGGAATATTCGCCGCCAATCCCGCCGATTTTCTGGGCCTGCCATAAGGCAAGCGGCTGGCCGGTCGATTCGATCACTTCAAGCGCGCGCGCCACCCGGCTAGTGTCAGTTGGAGACAGCCGATTGGCCGCAACCGAATCCGCCAGCATCAGCCGCGCATGCGCTTCAGCGACGGGCAACGCCCTGATGCCGGCGCGGATAGCCGGATCGATGGCGGGAACGGGAGCGATCCCCTCAAGCAAGGTCCGCAGGTAAAGACCCGTGCCGCCTACCAAAATGGGGAGCTGGCAATTTGCATGCGCTTTTCTGATCTCGGTTTTTGCATCGCTCGCCCACCGCGCAGCCGAGTAACCAGTCGCACCATCAACATGTCCGAATAGACGATGGGGGAGGCGTAGCTCGTCCCCGGATGTCGGCCGCGCCGAAAGCACCGACAGATCCCGATAAACCTGCGCTGAATCCGCGTTGATGATCACCCCTCCGAGGCGCTCCGCCAACGCCATCGCGAGCGCGGACTTGCCGCTCGCCGTTGGTCCTGCAATGACTGCCAACCTTGGCAAATTAAGGGATCGCGAAGTGTTCATTGCGACTTTGATAGCATCGGATCGTCTCAACGCGGGGCAAATTTCAGATGCAATGGATCGGCTGAGGTCGGCTGGATGCGCACCAACGGGTTCAGCCTGGATTGATGAGGGACAGGCTGCCGATTTGCTGTTCGGGTTGCGGCCTGATTTGGCGCGTGCCGCGCTCGAAAATGCATTTCCACAAGTCGATGTTGCGGTCCAGGCGATGATGACCCGGCACAAGAGGTTGCTGATCGCCGATATGGACTCGACGATGATTACTGCGGAATGCATCGATGAGCTTGCCGACTATGCCGGCCTGAAGCCCCAGATTGCCGCAGTGACCGAGGCCGCGATGCGTGGCGAACTTGATTTTGTCGCTGCGCTCGATGCGCGTGTCGCGCTGCTGAAGGGCCTGGACGCCCGGGTGATCGAGCAATGTCTGGCGGAGCGGATCAGGCCCACCCCCGGCGCAGTCATATTGGTCAAGACGATGCGGGCACGCGGTGCCTTTACGCTATTGATTTCGGGCGGGTTCACCCGCTTTGCGGAACCGGTAGGGGCGATGATCGGCTTTGAAC
>JBBQAU010000153.1:0-5974 GCA_038316685.1 Sphingomonadales bacterium | reverse complement strand
GCGCCCAGCGCCTCATCAACACAGGCAAGCGTCAGCGCGGTTGGCTTGCCCGCCGCGACTTCGCCTGCAAAACTTGGCCCCGACAGGACCGCCACCGGCGCATCCGGCGCAACCTGAGCCGCAATCTCGCTCACCAGCAATTGTGTCCCCGCCTCAATCCCCTTGGCGCACAGGATCAGCGGCGTCGTGCCAACGCGCGCTTGCGCCAAGATCGCGCGGACATGCTGCGCCGGGGTCACCACAAGCAGCGCGTCGCATGCCGCAAGGTCTGCGAGCGCCGTGGTTGCCTGAATAGCGGGCGAGAGCGCAACACCGGGCAGGAACAACAGATTGGTGTGGCCCGAATTGATCGCCGCCACGACGTCATCCTCACGCGCCCACAGCATCACCGGCCCGCCGCGCGCAGCCACTTGCGCCAGCGCGGTTCCCCACGCACCGCCGCCGATGACACCCAGCCTCATGCCTTCACCCCCGCGCCGCGCACCGCCTCTGCGGAGGGATCAAGCGGCCAGCGCGGTCGCGCAGGCACATCGAGCGGATCGGTCAACCCTGCGGCAAAGCGTTCTGCGCCTGCCCAGGCGATCATCGCGGCATTATCCGTACACAGCCACAATGGCGGCGCGATGAACGGCAGGCCGCGCTTTGCCGCAAGCGCCGCCAGCGCGCCACGCACCGCCTGATTTGCCGCGACTCCGCCCGCCACGACCAACGCCGTCGCGCCATCCGCCCGGTCAAGCGCGCGCGCGGTGCGATCCACCAGACAATCAACCACCGCCGCCTGAAACGCCGCCGCAATATCCTCTGGCCGGTGCAGCCCGGTATCGCGTGCCCGCGACACCGCACTTTTCAGGCCAGCAAAAGAGAAATGCGGTTCGGCTGATCCGAGCAACGGCCGGGGCAGCGGGACGGCTTTTGCATCGCCCAACAGCGCGGCGCGCTCAACCGCTGGACCACCGGGAAAGCCCAGCCCGAGCAACTTGGCGGTCTTGTCAAACGCCTCGCCGGCCGCATCATCAATCGTCGTCGCCAGCCGCCGATAGCGCCCGACACCTTCGACAAACAGCAATTGGCAATGCCCGCCCGACACCAATAGCAACAGATAGGGAAACCCAAGCGCTGGATCAGCCAACCGCGGCGACAACGCATGCCCCTCCAGATGGTTGACCGCAACCAGCGGCTTGCCCGCCGCATGGGCGAGCGCCTTGCCCGTCACCAGCCCCACCATGACGCCACCGATCAATCCCGGCCCTGCGGTTGCCGCGACCGCATCGACATCCGCCAGCGTCACCCCGGCGTCCGCCAGCACAGCTTCGACAAGGGGAATGAGTATCTCAACATGCGCGCGCGCCGCAATTTCCGGCACGACCCCGCCATAAGGCCGGTGCGCTGCCTCCTGACCCGCCAGCCGGTGGGCGCGGATGACGCGATTATCGGTCACCAACGCGGCTGCCGTTTCATCGCAGCTGCTTTCAAGGCCAAGAATTAGGGCCATGGCTTCCCTCTAGCCGCAACCGGCGCTAGCACAAGCCGCGATGACCAAGCTCCGTCTCGGCACCCGGGGATCCCCGCTTGCCCTCACCCAGGCCCATATGGTGCGCGCCGCGCTTGTCGCCGCGCATGGCCTTTACGAAAACGATATCGAGATCGTCGTGATCAAGACGACAGGCGATAAGGTGCAGGACCGCGCGCTCGCCGAAATTGGCGGCAAGGCGTTGTGGACCAAGGAGCTTGATCGCGCGATTCTGGACGGCGACATTGATCTGGCGGTGCATTCGATGAAAGATGTCGAGACGATCCGCCCGGTTGAAATCGTCATCAGCGCGATGTTGCCGCGCGCAGACGTGCGGGATCGGATCATTGGCACAGCAACGATCGCCGATTTGCCGCACGGCGCGACCATCGGCACCAGTTCCCCGCGTCGATCCGCGCAGTTGCGGCGGATACGGCCCGATCTCGTCATCACGTTACTGCGCGGCAATGTCGACACGCGGCTGGCAAAGGTCGCCTCGGGCGAGATTGACGCAACCTTGCTCGCCGCCGCCGGACTTGACCGGTTGGGGCGGCCCGATGTCGGCGCAGGCATTGGCCTTGACGTCATGTTGCCCGCCCCGGCGCAAGGTGCCGTGGGGATTGAGACGCGCGTTGCCGATGCCACGACCACCGCGCTCGTCGCTGCGATCAGCGACGCGCCGACGATGGCCTGCGTGCGCGCCGAGCGCGCGCTGTTGCTGGCGCTGGGTGCGGATTGCCATTCGGCGATGGCAGCGCTTGCGGTGATTGAGGATGGCGCGCTCCATCTGCGCGCCGAGCTTTATGCCCCCGATGGCAGCGATATTGTAACGGGTGAGGCGCGCGGCGCGGTGGGCGACACAGGCTTTGCCGCGCGGCTGGCGGCTGATCTGCTTGAGCGCGCTCCACCGGCGATCCGGCACTTGTTCGCTGCATGACACGCCGGGTCGCTGTGTTGCGGCCCGAGCCCGGCAATGCCCAAAGCGTCGCCCGTCTGCACGCGATGGGGCTTACGCCCGTTGCCCTGCCAATCTTTACGATACTGCCGCTCGACTGGGAGGCACCCGCCGCGAGCGATTATGACGGCCTGCTGTTCACCAGCGCGAATAGCCTGCGGTTCGGCGGCGCGGGTCTTATGGCGCTGCGCTCGCTGCCCGTGCTGGCGGTTGGGGCAGCGACGGCGCGCGCATCAAAGGCAGCCGGATTTGACGTCATTCACACCGGCACCAAGGATGCAGCGCAGCTTTTGGCGCAGGCACAAGCGACCGGCAAGACGCGATTGCTGCATATTGGCGGCGAAGATAAAACGATCAGCGTGGGCGGCATGATTGCCGATTCGATTGCTGTCTATGCCAGTCGTCCAAGCCAGATCGACCGCGCGCTGTTGTCCGATCTGGCCGGATGCGTCGTCCTGCTTCACTCCCCACGCGCCGCTGCGCATTTTGCCGGACTGGTCGATCAATCTGCCGAAAAACGATCCAATTTCCGCATCGCCACACTAAGCGCGGCGGTCGCCGCGGCGGCTGGCGAAGGTTGGGCAGGAGTCACCATTGCCGATGCTCCAGACGAGACAGCCTTGCTCAACCTTGCAGCACGGCTCGCCGATTGACCGGGTGACGCTGCGCGGGGATAAGGGGGCATGACCAGCGACGATCCTGCCTATCCGCCGTCCTACCCGCCCCGGCGCGACCGGTGGGTTGCCGTATTGATGGTCGTCATCGCCTTTGCAGCAGGGATCGGCGCGACGGCTTTTGTGATTGCAAAATATCGCGAGTGGGCACCGCAAACAGCCCGCCCGATGCAACAACCGTCTGCTGCCACACCAGCCATCGCCAACAGCCCCATGTTCATGCCCCCGGCCGAGGTCGGCTCGGGCGCTGCCAATGTCGATAGCGACACACTCAACGCGCGTGAAGTCGCGCTGGCAGCCGAACTCGCCAATCTTGAGGCGCGCGCCTCCATCATCGATCGCGATTCGCATCTTGCCGCCAGCAATGCTGGCCGCGCCGAAGGTATGTTAATCGCCTTTGCCGTCCGGCGCGCGATTGATCGAGGTAGCACGCTTGGCTATCTTGAAGAGCAGGTGCGTGCCCGGTTTTCAAGTGCCCAGCCCGCAGCCGTCGCTGCGATCCTGCAGGCCAGCAAACAGCCCGTTACGCTGGAGGATTTGCGCGCGCAGGTTGAATCCATCGGGCCGGCACTCACGAGCGGTGCATTAAAGGATGGCTGGTGGGCGAGCCTGCGCCGCGAATTTACAGGCCTGATCGTGCTGCGTCGCGAAGGCACCCCCTCGCCGCGCCCCGCCGCCCGATTTGACCGGATCAGACGCCTGCTCCAGGTCGGCCAGGTCGAGCCTGCATTGACCGAAGTCGCCCGTCTGCCGGGGGCTGCCCAGGCCTCTGGCTGGACAGCCGCTGCCAAACGCTATGTCGAGACGCAAAAGGCACTCGATATCATCGAATCAGCAGCGATTGTCGGGATGGGCGGCGCGATGCCTGCTGTGGCAGCGGTCGCTCCGGCCCAGACGGCGGTCGCTCCGGCCCCTACGGCGGTCGCTCCGGCCCAAACGGCGGTCGCGCCAATCCCGCCAGCGGCAAACACACCGGCCACAGCACCGTAATTTTTCGGGAATCATGAAGTGCTGCGGCTACACAAAAACTGGAGCGGGCGAAGGGATTCGAACCCTCGACCCCAACCTTGGCAAGGTTGTGCTCTACCCCTGAGCTACGCCCGCTCTGGCGCCGTCGCTTGCAAGCGGTGCAAGCGGGGTAAGGGGGCGGCTGTTAGCATCGGCGTTTGATAACGGCAAGCCCGGATACCAATAACAAAACAGTTGGATTCGCCCCCCAAGCGCCCACATAAGGTGCCAGAACACAAAACGCCGCAAGGCACAGGAGCAAGACTTGGCTACTCTGGGTATGAGCACCGAAGAACGCGACGCGGTTGAGGCGTTTCGCCGTGACGTTGTTGAACCGTCAATGACCAAATTGGTGGTGATTGATTTCTGGGCCGAATGGTGCGGGCCGTGCAAGGCGCTGACCCCGCTGCTCGAAAAGGTGACAGCCGCCTATGCCGACAAGGGCGTGGTGCTCGCCAAGATTGATACCGACAAGAATAAATTTATCGCCACCCAGTTCCAGATTCGCACGATCCCAACGGTCTATGCGATGTTCCAGGGGCAATTGGTCGCCGATATGACGGCCGCGCGCACCGAAAGCGCGTTGAAGACGATGCTTGATCAGTTGCTGCGCCAATTACCCGTCGAGGCAGGCGACGCAGCCGAGCCAGGCGCTGAGCCCGAGGTCGATATCGAGCCACTGATCGCGATGGCCGAGCAACTGCTTGGCGACGGCGATGGTGCACGCGCGCTTTCGGTTTATGACCAGCTGATCGAGATTGCCCCTGAAAACCCCATGATCCTTGCCGGGCAAATTCGCGCCCTGGTGCTGTTGAGGGAGATGGATGCAGCGCAGACTGCGATTGCCGCGCTCCCCGCCGATATCGCAAAACTGCCCGAAATTGCGCGCGCGCGCGCAGCCATTGCGTTGGCGCGCGAAGCAGCCCCGGTTGATGATCTGGCCGGGCTTGCCGCGTTGGTTGCGGCCAATCCCGAAGATATGGCAGCGCGTTACAGCCTTGCGGGCGGGCAGATGGCGGCGCAGGACCGCGATTCGGCAGCCGACACTTTGCTTGCGATGATCGCCGATGATCGTGACTGGAACGAAGGCGCCGCGCGCCAATTGCTGCTCAAGCTATTCGAGGTGGTGGGGCTTGAGGATGCCTGGGTGTCGACTCAGCGGCGGCGACTGTCAGCGGTCCTGTTCGGATGACCGCTGAGCGCACCACCACCCGCTTGTCGGTCTTTCCTCTGCCCGGCGCGCTGTTGTTCCCACGCATGCATTTGCCGCTGCACATTTTTGAGGACCGCTACAAAGCGCTGATGAGCGATGCGATGGCGCGTGATCGTCGCATTGGCATGGTTCAGCCGCGCGCCAATGGCACCCCGCCGCCGTTGTTTGAAATCGGCTGCGTCGGCAAGATCGCGCAGTTCGAAATGCTTGATGATGGCCGCTATAATCTGGTGCTTGAGGGACTATCGCTGTTTCGCATCATCCGCGAACTTGATGTGGTGACGCCGTTTCGGCAGGTCGAGGCGCAATTGCTGCCACTCACCCCCGAACAGGAAATCCTGTCGCTGAGCGGCCGCGCCGCGCTCGAGATGGAATCGCGCCACTTTGCCGACAGCCAGGGCTATGCCGTCGATTGGGAAGCAGTGGAGCGGCTCGACGACGAATCGTTCGTCAATGGCGTCGCGCAGATCGCACCCTTTGATGTCGCTGCAAAACAGGCGCTGCTCGAATCTGTCAATCTTGAGGCGCGCGCTGAATTGATCGTGCAGCTCATGCAGTTTTTTGGGCGGCATGACGGCGAGGATTCGGTGACCTTGCAGTGAGCGCGGTCGCGC
>JBBQAU010000152.1:0-5986 GCA_038316685.1 Sphingomonadales bacterium | reverse complement strand
AAAAAAACGGCGACATTGGTCGTTTGCAATGTCGCCGATATCGTGCGGGTCGCTCAAAAAAAGTCTTTTAAATTATCGTTTTGCAGACTCACCCCGCCATCGCCATCGTTCGCTCCGGCTGGGTAACACCCGGCATCGCTGTCCATTCAAGCCCCCCCGCATAGCGCCACGCCATCTGTCCCTGTTCGTCAAGCGCGAACAGATGCAGCCAGCGATTGTCAAACAGGTCGCGGACGCCAGCATGGTTGCGCAGCACCTCGGTCATCGCCTCGCGCGGTGCTTCAATGCAGACTGACAGGCGCAGTGGTTCGTGCATGTAGTTTTCGCCGTCATGCACTGACTGCCAGGGCAGGCCGACGCGCATCGTGCCACCATTGCCTTCGACTACGCCAACGCCGCCGGTGACATTGTGGAGCAACTTGTTGCCCGCGCCAAAGGTTTCTGGGGCAACGGTTGAGCCATAATATTGCAGGCTGATCCAGCTGGCAACGACAACCGGTGCGGTCATGATCAGTTCGAGCACACCAAAGCTGCTGTCCTGCCGCCAGTCATAATCATGCAGGAAGGCGCGCCCCTCCAGGCTCTTGCCCGCCGTGCGGCCGCGCGGCGCGGCGATAAAGGCCTTGCACCCGGCCAGCGCCCATTCCGGCCGCACTTCGGACCAGTCACGGCTGCGCTTCGTCACCGTCTGCTCGCCCGTCGCGCGCGGTAGGCGCAGCGCCCGCTCACCGCGCGTGACAGCACCCGCCGCCGCCAGCCAGCGCTTGACCTGCGCCAGATCCTCAGCATGCGCAGCAGAGGGGTGATCGTCCGCATAGATCGTCACCGCATCCGTGGTGGTGTCATGCAATCCGGCCAGGAAAAGCGTATCTTCAGGAAGGAATAGACCCTTGGGTTCAAGACCTTTGCGCACCGCTGGATCATTGAGCAGCGCCGCCAAGAGCCGGGCATTGACCTCACCCGAATAGCCGCCACATGCGCCGCAGTGTAACCCGCTGGCATGGGGGTTATTGACGACATTGGCACCGTGCCCGGCGACCAAGATGATGCGCGCGAAATTGCTGGTCATCGACATCGCCCGCAGCACCGATTCCGCAGCGCCCGTTCGCGCCGCCAGATCAAGTGCCGGTTCCAGCCGGGGCGCGGGATCATTCGGCACCGGCGTTGGGTGCAGGCCCAACGCGTCGCGGATAAGCTTTGTAAAATAAACCGGCCCGGTCGCCTCAACAAAGGCGAATGATGAAACCGCGGCAAGCTTAAAGCGACCCCAGGCCCGCTTGCTGCGCGCCGAATAGCGCTGGCTTTGATCTGCGGCGGCATCGTCCGGCCCACCCGATACGCTGGTGACGCCCGGGTTGAGCAGCACCGGCAAGCGCAGTTCGGCAACATCTGAACCAAAGCGCTTATGCGATGCGGTGAGGCCAAAAAAACCGGCAAAGCCCAGTGTCTGGATGCCAGGGTTGACTGCCTCCAGCGCGCGCCGGAAAATTTCTGACCGCACATCGATACAAAATGCTGCCTGCAGCGCGGGTCGGCTATCGCTAGCGATCACCGGAGCTGCTGCGAACATTTCGGCAAGCCTACGCTGTGCGGCGCGTTCAGCCCCCTCCTGCAGCACGGCGTTTATCATGTGATCGCGCGTCGGCTGGATCGGTGCGGCATGCGCCTCGCATGTTTCGGTCCAGCGACCGGCAATTTGCGCGCCGTGCAGGGCAAACAGTGCCTCTTCCCAGACCAGCCGGATCGCAAGGAAATCAGTGATCGTTGTATCTTGGCCGCCTAGCAGCTCTGCCTGCCACAATTTGTATCGGGCATATTGGCCCCAGCCGCCCAGCGACATCAGCATTTGATGAAAATAGGTCTCCATCGCGGCAGGCTCCAGCCCGAGCCGGTCAACGGCGCGCGCAATCGCCGCCGATGCGAATTCGGGGGCAGTCGATACGTGCGCTGCAAAGCCGCTCAGCCCCGCAATCTCCGCTGTCAGATCATGCGAGGCAACCGCCCGCCAGGCGGCATAGGCCCCGTTCATCGGCGGCGCGCCCCACAATGCCTGCCCTTCATCAAAATAAGAAGCAGCCCAGGCACCAAAGCGTTCAGCAATCAGCCCCGGCCAGTCAATGCCCGATGCATCTGCGGCAAAATCAGCGACGGTCGGCAGCTTCTGCGTTGGCTTGGGGGCTTCCAGCACCGCCTGCTTCAGCATTGCATGATCGATTGGCCGCAGCGTGGCCGGCGCGATCGCAAGCGCGGCGGCCAGATCGTCATCGATTATCTCTCCGTCTGCGATCTTTTCAGCATACCAGCTGCGCGGCATCGTCACCTCGGTGCCAGCGATGCGGCCAAGCCGTGCGGCGACATCGGCCAGTGTCTCATCGGCCTGGCCGAGGAAAGGGTTGACCGCAACGCTGGAGGCCAAAGGCCAAACCGGCGGAATGGCGCGCGCGGCCTTGTCGGCGGCGGCCATTAACGGGGCGTGATCGATCACGGTCGAAACAGGTGCTTGTGTCATGTTGTATAACTCCGGTTCGATTACGAGGCGCGGCGGATAGACCAGCCACCCAGCAGGCGATCAAAGACCGCATTGGCATAAAGGCCGTTCGACAAATGGACGCGAAGGCCAGCAGCCGCAGGGTGATTGGCCCACAAGGGGAACATCGCCTGTGCCACAGCAACCACCGCAAAGCTGATCACGGCAAGCACAATCAGCGCCCATTCAAGCGGACCCGGTGCGGGGGTCGCTGGCAAAGTGCCCGCCAGCAGCCAGCTCGTCCCGGCCTGCAGCGCGAAATACCCGCCAGATGCCGCCACCGCATTGACCGCGATCCGCTGCGTGAGCGCGCGTGGTGCCTTGTCGGCCAGCCCCTGCGCAAAGAGATAGGCGACCCCGAAGATCAGGATTGCGCCCAGCGCAACCGCCTGCGGCGTTTTGTGGCCAATATCAAATACCAGCCCGACCGCGACATAAATGCCCAGCGCCACCAGAAAAGCCTTGCCTACCGCGCCCGCATTGGGGATCGCGACTGCGCCCGGTCTGCGGAAACCCGCAATCTGATCGACAGCGCCACCCGAAGCCAGAAAGGCATGCGCTTTATACAGCGAGTGGGCGACAATGTGGAGCAGCGCGAGCGGGAAGAGCGCGAGGCCGCATTGCAGCATCATGAAGCCCATCTGCGCCACCGTTGACCAGGCAAGCGAGGTTTTAACCGCTGGCTGCGTGAGCATGACCATGCCCCCAAAGATCGCGGTGAACCCGCCAACCATCACGAGCACTGCCAGTACGCCCGGTGCCAGCAACATCACATCTGCAAAACGGATCAGCAAGAAACCACCGGCGTTGATCACACCTGCGTGGAGCAGGGCTGAAACCGGCGTTGGCGTCTCCATCACCTCGGTAAGCCAGCCATGCGTGGGGAACTGCGCGGATTTCAGCAGCGCCGCCAGCGCGATTAAACCCGCTGAAACCGTCGCGATGCCGTAGCCTTCGCCAGTCCGGGCGATCTCAAGGATCAGCGCGATATCGGTGGTGCGGTAGCCAAAAGTCAGCAGCGTCGCTGCGCCAAGCAGCGCCAGATCGCCCAGCCGTGCGGTAACGAATTTCTTGCGCGCGGCGCGCTGCGCCTGGATGCGATCCGGATAGAAAAGCAGCAAGCGGTGAAGGAATACGCTCGTGCCGATCCAAGCCAGCACCAGCTGAAACAGATTGCCTGCCGTCACCAGCAGCAACACCGAAGCCAGCGTCATGCACAACCAGCCGGTAAAAGCCCCTTGCCGCGCCTCGCCATCCAGATAGGTCCGCGAGTAACGTACCACTACCCAGCCGACGAATGAGACAAGCAGGAACATGACGCTGCTTACCCAATCGAGCCGAACCGAAAGACCCATGCCTTCTGCTCCAAGCAATTGGCTCGTGCCAGGGCCGCTCATGATCAGCACACCCATTGAGAGCGCCGCGATCACTGTAGCCATCAGCGTGACTGCCTCGGCAAGACCCGGTGAGACGCCGGGGCGACGGCCGGGGCTGATGAAACCGGCTAACGCGCTGACGAGCAGCAGCACCGGCGCGAGCAGTGGCAAGAGATAGGTCGGCACTAATTTTCCCCTTATGACCCGAAAAGCTTTCGACAACGGTCCCTAGGGCGGGCGTTGCTGTGATGAAAATTCATTGTTTTGACTATTTCGTTCTGTTAAATAGAACGATATGAGTCTTAACTATAATCATCTGCGCTATTTCTGGGCGGTGGCGCTCGACGGGAATCTGACCCGGACCGCTGAACAGCTCAACCTTTCGCAATCGGCGCTATCGACCCAGATCAAGAAGTTAGAGGAACGGCTCGGTCATAAGCTGTTTGAACGGCGCGGTCGGCAACTGCATTTAACCGAGGCGGGCCGGATTGCGCTTGATCATGCCGAAACAATCTTTGCGGCGGGCGACGAGCTGCTCAGTACGCTGCGTGAGACGGGCCGCGCGCGGCAGGCGCTACGGATCGGAGCGCTCGCCACGTTATCGCGCAATTTCCAAATCGGCTTTCTGCGACCGGTGCTGGCGCGCAACGATGTTGAGGTTATCCTGCGATCCGGCAGCCAGGGCGAATTGCTTGAGGCGCTGACGTCGCTGACGCTTGATGTTGTGCTCATCAACCAGCCGCCCCCCCGCGATGCGCTCAACAATTTCGTTTCATACCGGTTGGCCGAACAGCGTGTCAGCCTGATTGGCCCACCGGGCATGTTCGACCCGAGCGAAAGCCTCGCTGATCTCTTACGCAATCACCCGATCATTCTGCCGACATCGGACAGCAGCATCCGTACCGGCTTTGCCGCGCTGACCGACCGGCTCGGCGTCCGCCCACAGCTTGCCGCAGAGGTAGACGACATGGCAATGATGCGACTGCTCGCGCGCGCGGGAATGGGTCTTGCGGTGCTGCCCCCCATCGTCGTCAAGGACGAGATTAGCACCGGTCTGCTCAGCGAAGCCGCTGCGCTGCCGGGGATCGTCGAGACATTCTATGCAGTGACGGTGGAACGGCGCTTCCCCAATCCGGTGGTGCGGGCGCTGCTGGATCGGGAAGCGGGGGATTTTGAGTAGGGGGCTGGCGCATCCCTCAACGTTCCCTACCCGCCAACGCCTTCAAACTGTCGCGGGCGCAATGATCAAACACCCAGCGCACCCCCCGCCCGCGCATTGCCGCCCGCTCAATTGCCATCTCGCCAAGCGACCACACGCCGTCAGTGCTCGACGGTGCCGGCCGCGCGGAGATTGGTCCCGCCAGCGCCGCTGCCATAACAGCCGCCGCCGCCCACCGCTTCTTCACCCCGCATATTCAAGCGCCAAAGTTTTGAGCGGTGTTTTAACATCGCCCAACGCCGCCGGGTCAATCACCATGCCCTGCACCACCAATGCCCGCCCGCCGACATAATCTTTGACCGCGTTGACGCAATCAAGCGCGATGACCCGTCCCCTGCGCAGATAGACCAACGAAAAACTCCGTGCTGCGGGATCGCCGCGCATGACCAACTGGTCATACCCGATCGATAGACCCACCGTTTGCAACTTCAGGTCATATTGGTTTGACCAGAACCAAGGCACGGCGTGATAGGGTTCCGCTTGTCCCATAATCGCGCGCGCCACCGTGCTGGCTTGATCGTTGGCGTTCTGCACCGATTCCAACCGGATCGTCGCGCCATTGGCAAACGCGTTGACGTGCGCGGCGCAATCGCCAATCGCAAAGATATCGGGCAGGCTGGTTCGGCACTGCGCGTCGACCGCGACGCCATTCCCTCCTTGCGCCCCAGCTGCGATCAACGGCGCGACGGCCGGGATAATGCCAATGCCGACAATCACCATCTCTGCGGGCAGATGCGTGCCATCGACCAGCATGACGCCCGTCGTGCGATCATTATCGGTGGTGATATAGTCGATGCTGACCGACAGCCGGACATCGACGCCGTGCGCGCGGTGCTCAGCCTCATAAAAGCGCGAGAGTGGTTC
>JBBQAU010000151.1:0-6009 GCA_038316685.1 Sphingomonadales bacterium | reverse complement strand
CTGGAAGATCGAGCCGATGACGCTGCCTGCGGGACAAAAACATGGGCTGGGGCATCGCCTTACCCCGGCAGCGGACTCGACCGATGGCTTTTTTGTCGCAAGACTGCGCCGACCATGATAGCCCAACCAATTACGACCCGTCTGGAGACGTTAATGCGCATTTCGTCCGTTGCAATTGCAGCAGCTTTGACCCTGATGACTGTATCGACCTCGTTGCAGGGCCAAAAGCCCGATGATTGGATCGATGCGCGGTCGCTGTCGCTGCTCGCGACCGCCAAATCGCAGCAAGCGGCCGGCAATCTGGAGGCAGCGTCTGAGACGCTGGAGACGTCGCTTGCCGTCGATCCGCGTAACCGGGCGGCCTTTGTGGCGCTTGGCGATGTTTCAGAAGCGCGTGGTCTTTCAGGCAAGGCGATCCGTTTTTATCGCGAGGCGTTGACGCTGAATCCCAATGATCTGGCAGCGCTCAAGGGCCAGGGCGAGGCATATGTCAGCAAGGGTGCGCTCGAGCGAGCACAGCAGAATTTGGTTAAGTTACGGAAATTATGCGTGAAAGGCTGCGCTGAGGCGTCGGCGCTTGCCGCAGCGATCGCAAAGGGCGCGCCGACACTTGCCGCTGCCCTGCCGGGCAAGACGCCCGGTGCGGATTGAGCCTGGATATCGCCGTCCCATATTTAGACGGCGTTTACCAAGGTAATCGCTGGTGGAAATAGTAAACGGTGCATTAACCTCGCGCCATGCACCCAACCAGAATCCTTTGCCAAAAGCAGCGCGGTCACCCAATGCGGCGACTGTTGCATCAATCTGTGGCACAGCCCCCGGCAACACATATCGACGCCGATGATGATCATGATCTCAAACTTTTTGTGCTGAGTTTCACGGCCTTTTTTATCATTATTTACAGCCTGATTCTTTAAACCTGCTGCGATTATGTTGCCGCGTTGGCGGCGTCAGCGCCTGTTCAATCGCAGGCCAGGTGCAGTTTGTAGCCTAACCAGGCCGACATCGGGCACATGCACGCCACCACAAGCAACAGGTTTTCAGGTGACATGCCCGCCGTTGTCAGACCCTGCACACCCACTGCCCCCACCACCATTGCCCCTGCGTTGACGACATTATTGGCCGCCACAGTTCGCGCCGTCAGGTCCTTCGTCACTGTTGTCGTCAAAAAGGCATAAAGTGGCACCACAAACATCCCGCCGGTGACCGCAATTGCCGTCAGCGCGCTAGCCGCCATGAGCGCGCGCGGGAGTTGAAGAAAGGTCGCCAGGTTATAGAGCGTCCCTGCGGGCGCAGCGGGCCAACCGCGGCAGAGCAGGGAAAAGATGACGATGAATACGCCCATGGTCAGGACGGATGCGGGGGCAAAGCGGGCTGATGTCGTGCCTTTCAGCAACGCGTTAATCGCAACTGACCCCACCGCGACGCCAATCGAAAACAGCGCAATGACAAAGGTCGATACCTGTGCATCAGCGGTCAGCACATTTTTCACAAGCGGCGGGAAAATGATGATGAGCACCGCGCCCATCGTCCAGAAAAAGCTGATCGCGCAGATCGCCAAAAACAGCACCGGTATGTGCATGGTCGAACTAATCACGCGCCATGACGCGGTGAAGGGATTGTAATTGACTTTTAACTCAGGCCCAAGCCGCGGTGCAGGGGGCACAAACAGGGCCGTCACCCAGCCGACGAGTGCGACGATCAGGACGGCGATTGCCGCGCCACGAGCCGACAAAATGCCAGCCATGACGGTGCCGGACAGAATGGCGAGATAGGTTGCCGCCTCAACCAGCCCCGTGCCACCCAGCACTTCATCGTCCTTCAAATGTTGGGGCAGAATCGCGTATTTAATCGGGCCAAAAAAGGCGGAGTGGACGCCCAGTCCCAATACAGCGGTTAGCATCAGACCAAGTCCGATCGTTATATAGCCCGCTTGCGCGATCAGCATGCCGCTTGATCCAACCAGCATAATCGCAATCTCCGCCGTTTTCACGATCCGGATGATTTTCGCCTTGTCATTGGTATCGGCGAGCTGGCCTGACAGCGCCGACAGCAGGAAAAAGGGCAAAATCCCGATCGCTGTCGCCAACGCGTTGAAATTCTGTTCCACCTTGGGATCACTGTAGATGTGATAGGTCGCGTAAAGAACCATCGACGTCTTGAACAGATTGTCGTTGAAGGCACCAAGAAACTGGGTGGTAAAAAGTGGCAGGAAACGGCGCTCTTTGAGTAGCCCGAGCGCATTCAGCATAAGCGGGTTGCGGCCTTGAATTGGTGAACGTTATGATCGCCCATAGCCGAACCGTCACAATAGCGGCAATCGCTTTGTGCTACGATGTTGCAGTTGTTCTCAGCTTCGCTCAATCGGCACCGGCCCGCTTGCCCGATCGACCGCGCATTCGAGACGCGCGTCAACAGGCTGTGCGGGAGAGCAGGCTGGCGCGGCCGGTATTTGAGCAAACTGCGACAGGATATGATGGCACCGGGCTTTGCCATATCGCCGCAGGCGCGTAGAGCAGTCATCGATGCTGACACTTCCCAATCTGCTGACGTTGTCGCGAATCCTCGCGGTGCCGCTTCTTGTCGGTTTTTTGTGGTGGCCTGCCTGGCAAGCTGGCTATGCAATTGCCTTTGGCCTTTACCTGCTGATGGGGCTGACCGATTATTTCGATGGTTATGTGGCGCGCGCGCAAGGAACGGTATCAAAGCTTGGCATCTTTCTTGATCCGATTGCCGACAAGATCATGGTCGCGTCGGTCGTCCTGATTTTGGTGGGCACGCGCGACATTGCCGGGGTGCATATCATTGCTGCGCTGGTGATCCTGCTCCGCGAGATTGCCGTGTCCGGGCTAAGAGAGTTTCTGGCACAGCTGCAGGTGTCGATGCCGGTCTCTGCATTGGCGAAGTGGAAGACGGCGTTACAGTTGCTGGCGCTTGGTGCGCTGATTTTGGCCGGGGCGTTGCCGGGGTTAACGTGGATCAAGCAGACCGGGCTGGCAGCGCTCTGGGGTGCGGGCGTGCTGACGGTGATCACGGGCTGGGATTATCTGCGCGTTGGCCTAAAGCACATGGATTGAATGGATGGCGATCAACATCCTATATTTTTCTTGGGTGCGTGAGATGATTGGCGTCGGGCAGGAACAGGTCGAACCGCCCAAAAGCGTTCAGACTGTTGTCCAACTGGTGGACTGGCTTTCTGCACAAAGCTCCGTCCATCATGCCGCTTTTATCGACCGGGATCGGTTGCGCGCCGCGGTTGATCAGGTGTTCGTGTCGCTTGATGCACCGCTTGGAGAGGCTGTTGAGGTAGCGCTGTTCCCGCCGGTGACGGGCGGATGCTAACGGTTTTTATACAGGACACCGCGATTGACTCAGCTGCGGCATTGGCGTCGCTTGAGGTCCAAGGAGCGGGTGCTGTGGCAAGCTTTACCGGTCTTGTCCGGGTTGACGACGGCGTGACCGGACTTGAGCTGGAGCATTATCCTGGTGCAACTGAGGCGGCGCTGACCCGATTGGCTGAAGAGGCAATGGTACGCTGGGCGTTGTCCGCCGTGGCTGTCGTGCACCGGGTCGGCCGGATGGTGCCAGGGGACCGGGTGGTATTTGTAGGAACAGCAGCATCCCACCGTGCAGCCGCACTGGAGGCCTGCGCGTTTTTAATCGACCGACTGAAGACCGACGTGCCGTTTTGGAAGCGCGAAGATCGGGCGGGCGAGGCGCGTTGGGTTACGGCGCGCGCGGCTGATGATGAGGCTGCTGAGCGGTGGCGTAGTGGTTCTTAGCTGGCATCTGCCAACACTTGGCTTAACAGTTGAAAGTCACGCTCGCGCGGCGAGGCGCGGCGCCAAACGAGACCGATACTGCGCATTGGATGGTCGCCTTCAAGCGGTCGCGCGATGATGTTGGTGCGGGCCAGGATGCCCGCGTTGATCGCCATTTCGGGCAACATCGTGACCCCGAGCCCGTTATCGACCATTTGCACGATCGTGTGCAGCGACGTCCCGAGCATCGTTGCTTCTGCGCGCAACTCGGGCCGGTTGCAGGCCGACAGAACATGGTCCTTGAGGCAATGGCCGTCCTCAAGGAGCAACAGCCGCGTTTCATCAATATCGGCAGCGGCGATGCTCGTGGGGCAGGGGGTGTATTCGCCTTCGGGAAACGCGACAAACAGCCGGTCATCGAACAGCCGTTGGGCAGTGACTTCGCCGCAGGCATAAGGGAGTGCCAGCAAGACGCAGTCAGTGCGGCCATTATGCAGCCCTTCACAGGCCGGACCGCTTGGTTCCTCGCGCAAATATAGCTTCAGGTCGGGGTAATCAGCGCGCAGCCGGGGTAAGATGCGCGGCAGCATGAAGGGTGCGATCGTCGGGATCACACTCATCCGCATCTCGCCCGACAATGGTCGTCCGGCAGCGCGGGCGAGATCCCCGAGTTCCTCGGCCTCGCGCAAGACGCGGCGAGCCTTTTCAGCGATCCGGTCCCCCAGCGGAGTGAAACGTACGACGCGGCGGGTGCGTTCGACCAGCGTCACGCCAATTAACGTTTCAAGTTCGCGCAATCCCGATGACAGCGTTGACTGGGTGACGAAACAGGCATCTGCCGCGCGGCCGAAATGACCATGTTCCTGCAAGGAAACGAGGTACTGGAGCTGTTTGAGGGTCGGCAGATAGGTGGTCAAAACACGCGGCCTGATCGTTTAAATCGATCAATACGGACCAAATGACATACTTGTCAACTTAGTCGGTCGATCTTATGTGCAGTGCAGCATGAACGGCTTGGTCCATATTGCGCCTGTTCTCCCCCTGCGGTCTTTAAGGTCCGCTGTTCGTATAACCCTGAAAAAAAAGGTAATTTTATGTTGACCGTTGGTAACAAGTTTCCCGATCTGACTATTCCCGTGCAGCAGGGCACCGATGCGCTCCCGGCCGGCGAGACGATCAATGTCCTCACCACCGCGCCCGGCAAGTGGAAGATCGTGTTCTACTGGCCAAAGGATTTTACCTTTGTCTGCCCAACCGAAATCGTTGGTTATTCTCAGTTGAAGGGCGATTTTGAGGATCGCGATGCCGTCCTGATCGGTGCCTCGACTGATACGTCGCACGTCCATCTCGCTTGGCGCAAGTCGGATCCCGATCTTGCAGCGGCCGATTTCCCCTGGATTGCCGACAATGGCATGGAACTCGCCAAGGCGCTTGGCATCCTGGATGCCAATGAACATGTTGCCTATCGCGCGACTTTCACGGTTGATCCTGACGGCATCATCCAGGCCGTGCAGGTCAACGGCCTAAATGTCGGGCGCAATCCGGCAGAAACGTTGCGTGTGCTTGATGCGTTGCAAACTGACGAGCTTTGCCCGTGCAACTGGACCAAGGGCGACGAGGTCCTAAAGCTGGCGGCATAGGGTTATTGGGACGGGGTGTGAGGACTCAGTAATCCTTGCGCTCCGTCCTATTCGTCTACGCTGATTCCACGACCATTTCTCACCTCGGAAACGTTCCGGGGTTCACCCTGCCCAAAAGCGCCCTCCCATTGGGGAGGCATGGACCCAGGCACAAGTCCGGGTTCAGGGGTATGATTGTTTATTGGAATTACACCCATGTCGCTCAAAGATTTTGCCAGCAGCCTGCCCGATTTCGCCAAGGACATTCGCCTCAATGTCGGCTCGCTGCTCAATGAGACGCAATTGGGTGATCAGCGCAAATATGGCCTGTTACTCGCGTGCGCGCACGGCACGGGATACAAGCCGCTGGTCGATGCGGCTGAAGCGGAATGCAATGAAAAGCTGACCGCCGAGGCAGCAACTGCGGCGCGTGCGGCGGCGGCCGTAATGGCAATGAACAACGTTTATTATCGCTTCACGCATCTTGCCGGGAACGACGAATATCGCCGGATGCCAGCCAAGCTGCGCATGAATGTGATAGGCGCACCGGGCATCGACAAGCTAGATTTTGAGCTGTTCAGCCTTGCGGTGTCGGCGATGAACGGCTGCGGAATGTGTATCGACAGCCA
>JBBQAU010000150.1:0-6032 GCA_038316685.1 Sphingomonadales bacterium | reverse complement strand
GGCGGGCGCGATCGCAGCGGCATTGGGCGCAGCGCGGCTGTTCCTGCTGACGGATGTCGCGGGCGTCCTCAACAAATCAGGCGCGCTGCTGACCGATCTTGATCCTGCCGCGATTGAGGCTCTGCGCGCTGACGGTACCGTCACCGGCGGAATGATCCCCAAACTGGAGACTTGCGTGACCGCCGTCGAGGCGGGCGTTGATGCCGCCGTCATCCTTGATGGACGGGTGCCGCACGCGATGTTGCTCGAAATCTTTACCCGGGGCGGGGCAGGTACGCTCGTCCATCGCTAACAGCGGTAGCGGTCGGTGTTTTAGTCTGGTATAACGCTTGTGAACGATAGGGAGTTGTTGGTTTGATTGCGCTTATTCAGATTATCCAGGTGCTGCTGAACGTCGTCTGGTGGATTATCGTCGTGCAGATCGTGCTGTCGCTGCTGATCTCGTTTAATGTGGTGAACACCTATAACGATCTCGTCCGGCAGCTCTATCAGGGGCTCAATACCATAACCGAGCCGGTCTATCGGCCGATCCGCAAGGTCTTGCCCGATTTCGGCCAGCTGGATTTTGCCCCTGCCGTCGTCCTCCTGCTTATGTCACTGATGGATATCGTCCTCAATCGCCTCGCGATCTCCCTGATGACAGGTGCGCCGATCTGAGCGTCAAGCTCCTCGCAGTATTTATCACCATGCCCGGGGGTGGCGAAGCATAAAGTCAGCGTCTAAGGGCAGGCGCATGACCGCAGACATCATCGATGGAAAGGCCTTTGCCGCCGGTCTTCGTGATCGGATTACGGTGCACGTTGCGGCGTTCCGACAGGCAACCGGTCGCGCGCCGGGCCTTGCTGTCGTGCTCGTGGGGGAAGACCCGGCATCGGCGGTGTATGTCCGCAACAAGGGCAAGGCGACAATCGCAGCGGGAATGGCGAGCTTTGAATATCGGTTGCCCGCCGATCTTGATCAGGCTGATCTTATGGCGCTTGTCGAAACGCTCAATGCCGATCCGGCAGTCGATGGGATCCTCGTCCAACTGCCATTGCCGCCGCAGATCGATGATCGTGCGGTCCTGCTCGCGATTGATCCCGACAAGGATGTTGATGGTTTCCACCCCCTCAATGTCGGCAGGCTCGCGACAGGCGTTCCCGGCTTTGTTTCCTGCACGCCGCTTGGCTGTCTGGCATTGCTCAAGGATCGGCTCGGTGATCTGGCGGGACTTGATGCAGTGGTGATTGGTCGTTCAAACATTGTCGGCAAACCGATGGCGCAATTGCTGATCGCCGAAAGCTGCACCGTGACCGTGGCGCATTCAAAGACGCGTGATCTTTCGTCGGTCGTCAGACGCGCTGACATCGTCGTTGCGGCGGTTGGCCGCCCCGCGCTGATCAAGGGTGATTGGATTAAGCCCGGCGCAGTGGTGATTGATGTCGGCCTCAACCGGACCGAGCTTGGTCTGGTCGGCGATGTCGATTTTGCCGGCGCTGCAAGCGTTGCATCGGCAATTACTCCCGTGCCGGGCGGGGTGGGGCCAATGACGATTGCCTATCTGTTGCGCAACACGCTCATTTCCGCCTGCCGCCGTGCCGGGGTTGATCTGGCGGACGACACGTTGTGATGGAGCTGTTCATATCGTCGCTGATCACTTTTTTCGTGGTGATCGATCCGCCGGGTTGCGCGCCAATCTATGCCGGGCTGACAGCGGGCGTGCCGGGTCATCATGCACGTGCGATGGCGCTGCGTGCGGTGCTGGTGGCGGGTGCGATCCTCGTCGTTTTTGCGCTGTTCGGGCAGGATATCCTGGGTGCGCTGCATATCAGCCTTGACAGTTTCCGGATTGCAGGCGGAATCATGCTGTTTCTGATCGCGCTCGAAATGGTGTTTGAAAAGCGTACCCAGCGCCGTGAAGATCGCGCGCAAAAACTGCTCGACACGCCGGAGATTGAGGACGTCTCGATCTTTCCGATGGCGATGCCGATGATCGCCGGGCCGGGGTCAATTGCCAGCATCATGCTGCTCATGTCAAAGGGGCACGGCGTTGAACGGACGCTGGTTATTCTTGCAGCGCTCGGCACGATTTTGTTGATGACCTATGCAGCACTGGCGTTGGCAGGTCCGCTGATGCGCATTCTGGGCGCGCGGATCGAGGCGGTTATTACGCGCGTATTGGGGGTGCTTTTGGCCGCGCTTGCCGCACAGTTTGTGATTGATGGCCTGCGCGGCAGCTTTATTCAGTGAATGCGCCACAGCTTGAAGGGCGATTTTGGTGGCAGCGGTACGGGTTCTAGCCACTGGAAGGTCGCACCCTTATCGAGTTGGTCGTAGAATCCACCTTTGTTTCTGACGCTGTAGATCGTCGATTCCGCCATATTGGGGCAGGTGAGCAGCAACGTTGCGCCATGCCTTCTGGCGATGGTGCGGAACTGATCACCGCCGCCACCAAAGGCGTGCTGGACGTCAAGAATCGCATCGCCGTTGCGGTGATAAGGCCCGGCAACCGCCGCATGATGCGTCACAGAGATCAGACGTGGGCCCATATCGACAAAGGTGAAGATAGTTTGTGGCGGCAACCGGTCGAGCGGCCGCAGCGAGGAGAGTGCCGCACAGCGTGCACCCGCGCGATTGACGAGCCTTGAAGACGCATCGGGTCGATCAACCGGCAGATATTTGATCAGAAATCCGGCAAATGCGCCTGATATCGCGATGAACGCGCCAACCGTTCCAAACACCCTCACCAATACCGACCGGTGGCCAAGGCACCACGGAAAGACGATCCACCCCAGCGCAACGGCACCGGGAATGCCAAGCATTTGCGCAGCAGGCCCGGCCCGTGCCTGCCATAACAGCATGCCGCCCGAAAACAGCGTGAACAGCATCACCGCCAGCCAGGCCGAAAGCCGCGGCGTTGATCGCGCTCGCCAGGTTGCAACCGCAGCACCAATGATGCCGATGACGGGGAGCGCCGCTACGGGCACGGCATTGCGCAAGGGGTGCGCATAAATTGGTCTGGCCTCGCGGACGTTACTGAGCCAGTTCTTTGCCAGTTCGGGGGAGACCTGCTCGGGCCGCCCGAGGCATTGCGGGAAAATAAGCGCAAAGGCGGCAATAATCGCGCCGCCCGCGAGCGTCGCGAGCCCCAGCCGCAGCAAGCGGCTATCGGGATTGAACCAGCCAAGCAGGAACAACAACGTGCCCGCCTCAACCATGACACTCAGCCAAACCGGCGTCAGCGCATCGCATCGCAGCACCTGATTGGCGTGCGAGGCAAAGAGCGCAAAGCCAATCGCGCTGCCACCCGCAAGCGTCAGGCCATAGGCCATGATGCGCGGTGCCTCATCGCGATCAACAATCCAGCGCAGCGCAAGGATGGCTCCGGCACCGGCTGCATAGGGCAGCATTTCCAGCCCGATCGTCAGCGAAAAGGCGCTCGCAAGCCCGACAATCGCGCCGCCCCGTCGCGCCTTGAGATCGGCAAGTCCGGCAACGGTCACGCTCAAACTGGCCAATTGCCAGCCGTGGTGGTCAATCCGCATCGGTGCGAACATCAACATCGTCGCTGTACAGACCAGCAGGAAGATTAAGGCGAGCGGCCAGGCAAGCGGGCTCACGAGCCGCCGGACGGCAAAGCTCAGGCCGATCATTGTAATCGACAGCGGCAGCAACGGCGCGATGCCGCAGGCCAGTTTTTCGGCCATCGCTGTCCCGAAAAAAGGCTTGAGCGCCAGGATCATCGCTGCAATCGGCAGATCGACGACCCGGCTCCAGTGCATGTCAAAGCCAAGCGGCGGGTTCAGCCGATACTGCCGCAGATCATACCAGCCCTGCCCGTCGAGCAGCGCGCGGACCTGCATCAGCCGCATATTATCGTCGGTATCGCCAAGCCCGAGCCATTGAATCTGCGGCCAGCGCGTCGCCACCGTCCAGACCAGCAAGGTGATCCACGCGACAAGCGTTAGCCCGAGCCAATCCTTTTCAAGAGACTGGCGCACCCTGGAGTCGCCGATTGCGCCGTCGTTCAAAGATGCTTCCCTCGCTTGCCTTCGCGCTCTACTGGCCGGGGCGTAAAGGGCAAGTTACGTTGAAACTAATCGAACAGGTTACCGCTCTCCGGTCGAACGAAATGGTCGGTCAGATGATCCGGTTCGGGATAGCGGGCGGGCTGTCGAGCCTGATCTATTCGGCGGTCTATCTGCCATTGACGGCCTTTGTCTTTCCGGCGCGTATGGCAGTGGCGGCGGTGCCCTTTGCGTTTGCTGTTGCTGTGACCTGCGGCTTTTTTCTGCACAGCCGGTGGAGCTTCAAGGGCCATGGTAGGGGCAAGTCCGGCACCGGACAGCAGCTCAAGTTTCTGTTGGTGCAGGCGTCGGGGCTGGTGCTCAATGCGCTGATCACCTGGATCGCCACCGCGCTCCTCCATTTTCACCCATGGGTGCCGCTGGTGCCTGCAGTGTTGCTTGCCGCCGTCATCACATTCATGCTCAATCGTTACTGGGTGTTCGGGTAGAAGGGGCCGCCGGTGGATCGCATCATCTATGATCGCATGGCGGCGCACGACAGCACGCATTGGTGGTATCGCGCCCGCCGCGAGATCCTCTCCGATTATCTGACGCGTGAAGGTGGTCTGCCGCATGATGCGCACATCCTGGAAATTGGCTGCGGGACGGGTCATAATCTGGTGATGCTGGCGCGATTTGGCCATGTCGATGCAATTGAAATCGATCCGGTCGCGCGGGGGATTGCAAGCGAACGGCTTGGCCGCGCTGTGCTTGACGCCCCATTGCCTGCGCTCCCCGGGATACCCCTTGCCAGCTATGATCTGATCGCTGTCCTTGATGTGGTGGAACATGTCGAGGATGATGTCGCAGCGCTTGTCGCGATGCGTGAGCGCCTGAAGCCCGGCGGCAAGATTTTGATCGCTGTGCCCGCGCATCAATGGATGTGGAGTGCGCATGATGTCGCCAACCACCATCATCGACGCTATTCGAAAACGAGCCTTGCCAAGGCCATCAGCGATGCCGGATTGCAGCCAAAGAAGCTGGGCTATTTCAACTCGCTGCTCTTTCCGCTGGCGGCGGCGGCGCGGATTGCGGGGCGGATGACCGGGCGCGAGGACAGCGACGATTCGCCGCCGCCTGCCCCCATCAACCGGCTCTTTGAAACGATATTCGGCTGGGAACGCCATCTGGTCGGACGCGTGCCAATGCCAATGGGCGTATCGCTGATTACGCTGGCGGTGCCGAAGCCTTAGCGCGCGGCTTTCGTTTCGGGGAGTCCAGGGGCTGCTCAACCAACGCAGTTTCGGTCAATGCCGGTGCCACACTGTGCGGCTCTGCCCGATAGCCAAGCGTTGCACGCGCCTGAATCGGGCCAACAACATCGGCCACAAGATACAGCGGTCGCCGTTTCGATTCGACATAAAGCCGCCCAAGATATTCGCCGATCATCCCCAGCACGAACATCTGCACGGCACCCAGCAGCACGACGACCAGCATCGTCGAGGTCCAGCCCTGCACCGCGCTGCCGGTAAAGAAGCCGATCGCGATGTAAACGAACAGCAGCAGCGACGCAGCGGTGAGCGCCAGGCCGACATGGCTGGCAAAGCGCAGCGGGGCGGTTGAAAAGCCCGTGACGGCGTCAATCGCAAACCGGATCATCCTGGCGAGTGGATATTTGGTGTCGCCGGCGTGCCGCTCGGCGCGATCATAGACAAACGGCACTTGCCGGAAACCGATCCAGGCGACCATACCGCGAATGAAGCGCGCCTGCTCGGGCAGCGACAGAAACGCATCAAGCGCCCGTCTGCTCATCAGCCGGAAGTCACCCGTGTCAAGCGGGATCGGGGTGTCAGTGACGCGATCAAGCACCCGGTAGAAAATCGCAGCGGTCAGTTTTTTGAAGAGTGTTTCACCCTCGCGCTTGCGGCGTACTGCATAAACGACATCAGCCTGTTCAGCCGCCATCGTCGCGCGCATGTCGGTCAGCAGCTCGGGCGGGTCCTGAAGATCAGCGTCGATGATCATGATTTGATCGCCACAGCACAG
>JBBQAU010000149.1:0-6055 GCA_038316685.1 Sphingomonadales bacterium | reverse complement strand
GCTGGTCCGCAAGCTATGCATGCATTGCCGAAAGCCAGTGGCTGCCGAAGGATCGGTGTCGTCGCTGCTCGGCTTTGATCCGGGCACAATCGTTTACACAGCCGTGGGCTGCCCCGAATGCGGCAATAGCGGCTACAAGGGCCGGATCGGCGTGTTTGAGGCGATCCGCATTGACGAGACGATCCGACGCCTGATCAATGACGGCGGCGATGAGGCGATCATCGCGCGCCATGCTTTTATCAATGCGGCCAATCTCGGCTCAGCCGCGCGCCAGCTGGTTCGCGACGGACTGACGACACCAGAAGAGGCGGTGCGGATATCGCGGACTGAAATGGCCGATGCCTGATTTTGACTATCTGGTCATCGATACAGCGGGTCGCGAGAAGAAGGGCGCGATTGTCGCCGAGACGATCGATCATGCGCGCGAGATGCTCGACGCCCGCAAGCTGTATGTCGTCAAGATCGAGAACGGCACTTCAGCGACTGCCAAGCCCAAGGGCAAACCGCTGTTCAGCGGGCTTCGCAGTCGCCGGATGAGCGGCAAACACCTTACGCTTTTCACCCGCCAGCTCGCGACGCTCAATCGGGTCAGCCCATTGGAGGAGTCGCTCCGCACGATCGTCAAGCAAACCGAACAGGATCATGTCCGCGAGATTGTGAGTGCGGTGCATGTCGGTGTGGTCGAGGGTCGGCGACTGGCCGAATCGATGGCGCGCGAGGGCAAGAGTTTTCCGGCGCTGTATTGCGCGATGGTATCCGCAGGTGAAAATTCCGGATCGCTGCCGACCATCCTTGACCGGCTCGCCATTCTTCTGGAGCGACAGGCTGAAATTCGCGGCAAGATGATCACGACGACGGCCTATCCCGCCGTGCTGGCGGTGGTCGCGATGTCAGTGGTCACCGCGTTGATGGTGTTTGTGGTGCCGCAGGTGGTCGAACAATTCGATACCGTTGGCCAGGAATTGCCGCTGCTAACGCGGATCGTGATCGGCATTTCCGATTTTCTGGTCAATTGGTGGTGGGCGCTGATTATCGGCATGGTGGTCCTCACGGCCGGTTTTTTCCGGGCGCTGACCGAACCCGCTATCCGGCTGGCGTTCGATTCGTGGCTGCTGCGGGTGCCGTTGCTGGGGCGTCTGCTGCGCGATCTGCACGCGGCGCGGATGGCGCGGACGCTGTCAACGATGGTGGCTAGTCGGCTCCCGCTGCTTGACGGACTCGCGTTGACGGCGGGCACGATCAACAATCGTCGGCTTAGGCTGGCGTCTGATGAAATTATCGAGGCGATCCGGGGTGGCGGCAGCCTGTCGGCGGCGATGCGGCGGACGGGCGTGTTTCCGCCCTTGCTGACTTATATGGCAGCGAGCGGGGAGGCAGCAGGTAAGCTCGACGAAATGCTTGAACGCGCCGCCGACTATCTTGAGCGCGAGTTTGACCGCTTTACCGCTACCGCCTTGTCGCTGCTGGAGCCGCTGATCATCGTTGTGATGGGGGGCATTGTCGCGACAATCGTGCTATCCATATTGTTGCCGATCCTTCAGCTCAACACGTTGGCAGGTCAATGAGGAACATCATGCTTCAAACCGTTGAAAACAAGCGTCGCCGTCGCCGCAAAGAAGGCGGGTTCACGCTCGTTGAGCTGATGGTCGTGATTGTCATTCTCGGCTTGCTTGCCACGATTGTCGCGCTCAACGTGCTGCCCAGCGGGGATCGCGCCCGGACTGAAAAGGCCAAGACCGATATCGCGACGATCGAGAACGCCCTTGAGCTCTACAAGCTTCAAAACATCATCTATCCGAGCACATCGGATGGCCTTGCAGCGCTGCTCTCTGCGCCTGCCTCCCTGACCGATCCGACGCGGTATCAAAAGGGCGGATATATTAAGAAGCTGCCCAAGGATCCATGGGGGCATGATTATTTGTATACGTCCCCCGGCAGCCATGGTGACGTCGATATCTGGACACTCGGCGCGGACGGTAAGGAAGGCGGCGAGGGAACCGATGCCGATATCGGCAGCTGGCAATAGCCGGTCGCGCTGGTCACAGCGCGGCTTTACCCTGATTGAGCTGATGGTCGTGGTGACGATCATCGCGCTGGCGTCGGCTGCGGTTGTGTTGATCATGCCTGACCCGCGCGGTCGCGTGATCAAAGATGCCGAACGCTTTGCGGCACGCGCGCGGGTGGCGCATGATCTGGCGCTCATCGAGGGGCGATCGGTCAGCGTCTGGGTCAGTACGGCGGGATATGGTTTTGATCGCCGATCGGGCGGGGCGTGGCAGCCGATCAGTGAAAAGCCGCTGCGGGTGTCGCGTTGGGAAAATGACATTCACCCCGCGATTATCAGTGAGACCGGGCGGGATCGCATCGTTTTTGATTCAACCGGGCTGGCAAATGCGCCGCTCGACGTGCGCCTGACGCGCAGCGGAAGCGCGGGTGCGACCGTCAGGATGGCGACCGACGGATCGATACGCATCGATGGTTGAACATCGCCCGGCCGCGCGGGGCTTCACGCTGATCGAGATGATGGTGGCACTGGCGGTGCTCAGTCTTGCGGCGCTCGCGCTGATCCGACTTGAAGGGGCGACGATCCGCAGCACACAAACGCTGGAGGCGAACTTCCTTGCGCGATTGGTTGCGCGCAATATCGCGGTTGAGACAATGACGGATGCCAGGGCGCCGGTGAATGGCATCACGCGCGGTGTCGAGCAGAATGGGGGGCGCCCCTGGACTTGGACGCGAAGCGCGAGCCCGATTGGCGACGGTGGCGCAATGTTGATTGAGGTCAGTGTGGCCGATCTTGTTGGCAATTCGATCGGCCGACTGGTCGTCGTCCGGCCGGCCGATCAGGCTTTGCCTGCGCCACCGGCCGCGCGATTGCCGGGTGCGCCGCCGCCATCACAGGGCCTGAGGATATGACCGTGCGGCCGCAGCGTGAGGCAGGGTTTACGCTGATTGAAATGATGATCGCGTTGATGATCTTTGGCATGGTCGCAGCAGCAGGCGTGGCCCTGTTATCCTTCAGCGTCCGGGCGCAGGCGGCGACGGCGGCACGGCTCGATGATGTCGGGGCCTATAGTCGGCTGTCGTCGGCGCTGGCGGCTGATCTGGCGCAGGCGGTTGAGCGGCCGACGCGCGATTTACGCGGAGGGCTGCTGCCCGCATTTCAGGGTGAGAATGGCGGGACGACGGGACCGTTTTTGCAACTGGTGCGCGGCGGGTGGACCAATTTGGATGAGGCGGCACGGCCCGGCGACCAGCGTGTTGAATACCGGCTTGAGAAGGGGCTGTTGTTGCGCACCGCTTATCCCATGCTCGACGGGGCGGTGCCCTATCCTGCAGCGACAATGGCCGACAAGGTGGCAAGCGTCAGCCTGCGCTATCGACTGGCGGGGGCATGGGCGGACCGCTGGGTGCAGCGCCCCGAAGCGCCGTTGCCGCAGGCGCTGGAACTGGTTGTGACGCGCGTTGATGGTGTGCAGGTGCGCGCCGTCTATCTCGTCGGGACGGGCTATATCGCGAACACTGCGGTGGTCGGGGGGCAACCATGAACCCGTCGATTCGGCAAGGCGAGCGCGGCGCTGCATTGTTGACCGTGTTGTTGCTCGTCGCGGTGATTGCGGTGCTGGCGGCGTCCGCGCTTGAGAAGGTTCGTCTGTCGACCCGGCTTGCCGCCAATGGCGCTGCGATTGATCAGTCGCGGGCATATGCGCTGGCCGCCGAGACGCTGGCGACGGGCCGGATCAATGCTCTGCTTGGGCGCGATGCCGCGCGCGTGACCCTGGCGGGGGGATGGAACGGGACGCCCTATCCGCTCCCCATCCCCGAAGGGACCGCCACCGCGACCGTTACCGATGGCGGCAATTGTTTCAACCTCAACGGATTGGTGACGCGGGGCGAGCCGGGCGTTCTCGTGGCCCGGACTGAAGCAATCGCACAGTTTACGCGGTTGATGCGCTTGCTGGATATCTCGGAGAATGTGGGCGCAGGGATTGCGGCGGCGACCGCAGACTGGATCGACAGCGATGATGTGCCGTTGCCCTTTGGTGCCGAGGACAGCACCTATCTGGCACGGACGCCTGCCTATCGCACGGGCAATGGATTAATGGCCGATGTTTCTGAATTTCGCGCGGTGGTGGGCGTCACGCCGACAATCTACGCAACGATGCAGCGCTGGATTTGCGCGCAGCCCCGCACCGCTGTGTCGCGGATCAACGTCAATACGCTCATGCCCGAACAGGCGGTATTGTTTGCCATGCTGCTGCCCGATACGCTCAGTATCGGGACGGCGCGCAATCTTCTGCTTGAGCGACCGCCACAAGGTTTTACCAGCACGGTCGAGTTCTGGAAGCGCCCGGCCCTGCAAGGCATCACAGCGGGACCGGAAGCACAGGCACAAACGGCTGTAACAACACAGTGGTTCAACCTGAGGGTTGATGTGGCTTTGGGGGGCACCGAATTGACACAGACTGCGCTGATCGATGCAACGGCACAACCCGTTCGGCTGGTGTCCCGGCAATGGGATGATCCGTCGTGAACGGCGCGCATGTGCTGTTTTTCCCGACAACCGCAGGTGACGGCTATCGCTGGCTGCGGGTCACCGATGGCGGGATTTCCGCGCGCGGCGAGGGCTTGCCTGCCGACAGCGATGATCGATCGATCGTGATTGTCCCGGCAGAGGATGTGACACTGCATTGGGCAGCGTTGCCTGATCGTTCTGCGGCGCAGTCGGTCGCGGCGGCACGCTCGCTGATAGGCGATTCGAGCCTGGCACCGCTGGCCGACCTGCATGTCGCGGTCGGGCGGGAGCCGGATAGCGACGAACGGCCGATTGGCGTCGTCTCCCTTGCCAAGATGCACGGCTGGCTGGCGACACTGAAGCAGGCGGGCGTTGATCCTTTGGCGATCATCCCCGCCCCGATGATATTGCCACGACCCGAGAGCGGTTATGTCAGCGCTGATCTGGGCAGCGGCAGTGTCATCAGGGGAGTTGCGTCGGGGTTTAGTGACGAGGCTGGATTGACCGAGCTGGTGACGGCGGGATCAACACCGGTGGCCTTGACGCGCGAACTGATCGAGGCGGCGATCCTGGCGGCGGTGGAGCAACCGTTGCTTGATCTGCGGCAGGGCAGTTTTGTCCGGCAGCGCGAGATCGTGATCGACTGGCGGCGGCTGCGGCGGATCGGCTGGCTGATCCTCGCGCTGGTCGGGCTCAGCCTTGTGTTCAGCCTTGTCCAGATCGGTCGGTATGGCTGGGCGGCGGGAACGGCGGAACGGCGGATTGAAACGCTTGCGCGCGGGGGGCTTGCGCCGGGTGAGAGCGTGAATGATGCGCCGCGCCAGCTGACCGCGCGGCTCGCCCGCCTGCGGGGCAACGGATATGGGTTTAGCCAGACGGCCGCCATCGTTTTTTCCGCCATCCGCGCGGTGCCCGGCAGCGAGGTGCGCGCGCTGTCCTTCGACGCGGATGGCAAATTGCGGATCAAGCTGATCACGCAGACCGAGGGTCAGGTCAACGACGTGAAGAAGCAGATCGAGGCAAGCGGCATGATTGTGGTGGCGAGCACATTTAACCAGGGCGGCGGCCGGATTACCGGTGAGTTCACGGTCGGTGCGCCATGATCAGTCGTGGCTATGCCTGGTATCTGGGGCGGTCGCAGCGCGAACAGCGGTTGCTGTTGGTCGCCGCGATACTGGCCGCGCTGACCTTTGGCTGGTTTGGCATTTTAAAGCCGATCAGTGACGGTCTTGAATCGACGCAGGCGCACTATCGCGGCGCTGTTGTGCGGCTGGCGGAAACTGAATCGCAGATCAAGGCGCTCGGCCCGCTGTTGCGGGATCGCCCGCCACCGCTACAGGTCCCGCTCGAAACGGCGATCCGGCAAAGCGCGGAGTCAGCAGGGTTCGTGCTGGCCGGCGTCAATCCGCAACCGAACAATGCGGTTCAGGTGATGATGCCATCGGCGCGGCCTGCTGCATTTTTTCGGTGGGTGGCCGATCTGGAAACATCGGGCATCCTTGTCGATTTGCTGACCACAGCGGATAATGGCGATCAGAC
>JBBQAU010000148.1:0-6064 GCA_038316685.1 Sphingomonadales bacterium | reverse complement strand
CGGCGTTTGCATCCAGAGTCCGGGGCCGATGTCCGTTATGCTCAACTCTCTAACCAGCCGTTAACCAAAACCGCGTAACCAAGCTGGTCAAGGACCGATGCGCATTCGCTGCGTAGCATGGCGGAGGGAAGCCTGTTGAATATCAATGACTTGCCAGAGACCGGCTCGATTGCGGCGCGCATCGATATCGTCTCGCGTCTCAAGGTGTTTGACTTTGACGGCTCACTTGCCGAGGCCAGTCGTGGTGTCTGGACGATTATAGAGCCCGATCTCGCCTCCATTTCACAGGCTTACTGGCAGCAATGGCTGCGCTGCTTTGCCGATCAACGCGATTGGGCACCGCACGAAACGCAAAAAATGATTGACCTTGGCTGCACCTTTCTGCGCCATCGCTTCCTTGATACCGCTGGACGAGCCTGGATCGAGTCAATCGAACGCTCGGTTGCTGCCGCCTACAAGGCAGGTGTGCCACCGATGGCGCTATTGTCGATGGTCAACGCCAGCGACCGCACTGCGCTCGCTGTGCTGATGCAGCGGATTGATCGTGCCGACCCGCGCCTCGCGCTTCTGATCGACACGTTGATGCGCCTGTCGGCACTTGAGAGCGAATTAACGGTCGCGGTCTATAACGCCTATCGCGAGCATAGCAGTCAGATGGCGCGTGATCGGCTCGCCTCCGAATTCAGGACTGGCATTGCGACGATGGTCGAAAGCGTCAGCCAGGACGGGTCCGAACTGCGCGCGCAGGCCGGACGGTCATCGCTCGCAACGCGTGGCATGTTGGGCAAGACATCCGATGTGGCAATCGCCGCTGAACAATCCGCCGTCGCAATGCGCGAGGCCGCCTACACTGCCGCCGGGTTAATACGCGCAATCGAAGATGCACGTTCAGAAGTCGAAGCCGCTGCCGAAATCGCAACACGCGCAAGCACGCAGGCGGGCGCAGCCGTCGGCATGTCCGAAACGCTGTCCGACCATGCCAAGTCAATCGAATCGATCCTTGGCCTGATCCGCGATATTGCCGGACAAACCAATCTTCTGGCGCTGAATGCCACGATTGAGGCTGCGCGCGCTGGCGATGCGGGACGCGGCTTTGCTGTCGTTGCACAAGAGGTGAAAAGCCTCGCCAACCAGACCGCGCGCGCCACCGACGACATCGCCGCCAAGATCGCCGCGATGCAATCAGCCACCAAATCCAACGTCGAGACCAATGCATCGATCCGATCGACGGTCGCCGAAGTCCAGCTCTCGGCTGAGAAAATCCGCCGTGCAATGGAAATGCAGGCCCAGACCGTTACCGCGATCACCGCGTCAGTGGACGAAACTGCGCTTGCTGCCGATTCCATGTCGCATACCATCGCTGCGATCCGCGAAGATACCGAGAATGTCGCCAGCGAAATTGATACGCTCGAACGTGCCTTTAGCGAAGTTGACGACCGGCTTGGCGGGTTACGTGGGGCAGCGGAGACTTTTTCCGCAAGCGTCGCGGCCTGACGCCCACAGACATGGCTCGACTCCCCTCTGATCAAGAGGTTAGTGATCGGGTATGGGACAAACGCATATTCTGCTAACCGGCAGCAGCCGCGGAATCGGCGCAGCAATCGCGTCCGCGCTTGATCGTCCGGATACAGCGCTGATCGGGCACGGCACCGCCAGTGGCCTGGCCGCCGACTTTAGTGATCCCGCCGCCGTTGCGCTGCTTTGGCAACGCGCGCTTGATCGTCTGGATGGTCGAATTGACGTGCTGATCAACAATGCCGGGATTTTTGAGGCGAACCCCATCGACCAGAGTGACGAGGACTGGACCGTCAATTGGGAACGAACGATGCAGGTCAACCTCACGGCATCAGCCATGCTATGCCGATTGGCGGTCCTTCACTGGCAAGCGCGCGGATCGGGCGGGCGGATCGTCAACATCGCCAGCCGCGCGGCCTATCGCGGCGATTCACCTCAACACTGGCATTATGCTGCATCAAAGGCTGGAATGATCGCCATGACCAAGACGATTGCACGGGGCTATGCAGCGCAAGGGATTCTTGCCTTTGCGATTTGCCCCGGCTTCACGATGACGGGCATGGCCGAGGAGTATCTCGCCAGCCGTGGCGGGGACAAATTGCTCGCTGATATTCCGCTTGGCCGGGTTGCCATGCCCGATGAAATCGCCACAGCGGCGCGGTTTCTGGCGATGGAGGCACCGGCATCGATGACGGGCGCGGTGCTTGATATCAACGGGGCCAGCTATGTCCGATAGCTGGAAGCTCACTTTGCCCTGCACACTGGACGAGGCGCTCGCGATTGCGCTGGGGGATGAGGCAGCGTCGGGCGTCGTCCTCATGACATCAGAAGAGGATGAGGCGAGCGGCACTTGGCGTCTCGACGCTTATTTTGAGGGCAAGCCAAGCTTGAAAGCGATCCGCGCCGTGCAGGCACTGGTGCCGGGCGCATCTGCGGTGAAGGCGAGTCCTGTTCTACTGCCCGATGCAGATTGGCTTGCGTTGAGCCAGGCCGGTCTTGAGCCTGTGCTCGCGGGCCGCTTTTTTGTCCATACTTCGGCCTATCGCGGCAATGTGCCGACCGGGATGCAGGGCTATCAGATCGCGGCGAGCCGCGCCTTTGGAACGGGCCATCATGAAACCACCAGCGGCTGCTTGATGATGCTTGATACGATGCGCCAGCATGGGGCGCGGGTCGACAATCTGATCGATCTGGGCACCGGAACCGGGTTGCTTGGCTTTGCCGCGCTGCACCTCTGGCCGCGCGCTTATGCGACCGCAACTGACATTGACCCGGTGTCGATTGAGGTGACGGCTGAAAACGCGCTGATCAATGCCGTGCCAACCGGCCAGCGTCAGGGCCGGGTCGCGCTAGATGTTGCTGATGGGACGCAAAGCGCCTTGATTCAGCGGCGCGCACCATATGATCTGATCATCGCCAACATCCTCGCCCCACCGCTGATACGCCTTGCCCCCGATATCGCTGCCATCGCCGCACCGGGCGCGCAACTTGTGCTCGCGGGACTGTTAACGCGTCAGGCCGATATGGTTGCGCGCGCCTATCGCCGGCAAGGGTTTCGCATCGCCGAACGGCTTGTGATCGGCGACTGGACGATCCTGCGGTTGAGACTGCGGGTTAGACCGAGTTAGGTCAGTATTGCTAACTCACCTTTGGCGCGCGCATAGTCTTGCGTGCCTTGCGTGAACACCAGATCGTCGGGCAGAATTGCCGCGATAGCGATGTCTGGTTTTGCCATAAGAGTCTGATAAAGCGGCGCAAAATCAGTCTCAACCGTCACCCGCAGCAATTCATCAAAGCTTGGGATAACGAAATAATTTTGCTGGAAATCATCAATCCGATATTCGGTGCGCATCACCCTCGCCAAATCAAAGCCGATCCGGTTGGGGCTGGGATCATCAAGCGCAAACAGGCTTTCCGAGGCGGAAGAGACGATGCCCGCGCCATAAATGCGCAAACCCTCAGGCTCCGCGATCAGCCCGAATTCAACCGTATACCAGTATAGCCTGCTCAGATATTTGAGCCCGCCGAGGCCAAACGCGCGCTGTCCACCCTGGCCGTAAGCGACGAGATAATCAGCAAAGACCGGATCGGCGAGCATTGGTACATGCCCGAAAACATCGTGGAAGACATCGGGCTCTTGCAGATAATCGAGCTGATCCGCACGACGGATGAAATTACCCGCAACAAAGCGGCGATTAGCCATATGGTCGAAAAAAACGTCATCCGGGACGAGCCCCGGCACCGCGACCACCTGCCACCCGGTCAACTGCATCAGCCGGTCCGACAGTTCCTCAAAATCAGGGATGCCGGGCTTTGACAACCGCAACACATCAAGCCCGCGCAGATACGCATTTGAGGCGCGACCCGGCAGCAGTTTTGCCTGCCGCGCAAACAGCGTGTCCCAGATGGCATGTTCATCGGGGGTATAGCTGGCCCAATCCTGCGGGACCGTCCAATCGGCGTTGGCGCCTTCCGGCGGCTCAATGAGGATATTGGTAACAGTCGCCATAGCCAATCCTAGCATAGCCGCGAGGTGGCGGGAAATGGGGACGCTGCTGGTCGATGCGACCTCATCATGGGTCGCCCCGGACCTAACCCGGGGTCCCGCCTATTTGGGCGTTCTGAGATAGCGATGGCAGCGGCGGGAGGCCGCAGCATCCGGGATCAAGGCCGGGGCGACGGGATTTGGAGTGGGATGACGTTACATTGTTGTGCCCGGATCCGTTCGTTTCGGGCGAGTTCAGGTAACGAACGCGTTGAGTTCATGTCATCCTGCTGCAGCGGGGGCGATGAACCAGTCAGGCGCGGCGCATCAATAATCGCCGGTGCGGTAATCTTTGCCCTGCCCGCAATCCTCGGGATGCGCGCGGCAACGCTTGTCGGCTTTTTTACGTTCGCGACCAGCCTTCGCTTCGGCCTTGCGCATTTTGCGGCCATAATTGCGGTCGGATTCGTCCTGGCTGGTCGTCGCCCAATCGGCGGCCTTGCTGACGACCTTTATCGGCGCGGTTGCGACATCAAACGCGGTCTGGACGAGGCAGCCACTCAGCAACAGCGGGGCAAGGGTGGCCATAGGGAGCAGACAATAGCGCATCATGTTACTCGCTTCAGGGGCGTGGCGGGTCGCCCGGTTTTCTCGCCTCAAAGCCAATATACGGAAAATCTGTAAAAAACCCATCAACACCAAACCCAAGATAGGCCCGGATTTCGTCGCCGACACGACCATGCGCGGTCGGATCAACGCCATCGCGCAGTGCGGCGGGGAGGAACATATTTTCTGCGCGAAAAGTCCATGGGTGAAGCCGCAGGCCGACAGCATGCGCATCAGCGACCAAATCCGTGGCCGGCCCGGTGCCAGACCAGATCATCGCCTTGTTGGGGCCGATGCCATAAGCATATTGCGCAATCGCTTTCAGGCCCGCAGGCGTCACCATCGCGGCAAAGCTTGGGGCTGCCTTGTCGGCGGGGCCACCTGCCCCGTCGATCAGCTGGATCAGCCGGACCTTGGTCAGCTTGTGCAATGCCTTCAGGTTATTGACCTCAAACGACTGGATGAAAACAGGTGCCGTCGCGCTGTCCCAGCCCACCGCCTTTAACTCGGCAACCAGTTGCACCTCCATCGGTTTACCAATTGAGGCGAAATAGCTGGGGTGTTTGGTTTCGGGGTAAATGCCGATCGTGCGGCCCGTATCTTGGGTGCGGCGCTTGGCTAGCGCGATCACCTCGGCGAGTGTGGCCACCTCAAACTGGCCGTCGAACGCCGCATTGCCCTTTCGGACCATCGGCAGGCGTTCTTTCGCGCGCAGGGTTTTTAGTTCAGCGAGGGTGAAATCCTCAGTAAACCAGCCGGTGTGGCTCTCGCCATCGATTAATTTGGTCAGCTTGCGCGCGGCAAATTCTGGATGGGCCGCAACGTCTGTCGTGGCGGTAATATCATTTTCGTGCCGGGCGACGAAGACATCGTCTTTGGTCAATACCAGATCGGGCTCGATGAAATCGGCACCCTGATCAATCGCCAGATCATAGGCGGCAAGCGTATGTTCTGGCCGCAGGCCGCTCGCGCCACGATGCGCGATAATGATGGGCGGCGAAAGGGGCTTGATGCTCATTACAGAAACAGTCTGCCCCAAGGCGGGGAACGATACCAGCGCGACAATCGTTGGTCCCAGCAAACGAATCCGCTTGCGCATCGACCGCGAAACAAGTTTCATATAGCAATCCTTTCAGACCCTATCGATCATCCAAAAGCGCGCTACAGCATCTCCCGAGGAGGGGCCATCTGCATGCACTTCACCATTAATGGCATGGCTCATGAGGCCAATCCCGATATCCGCGCGTCGCTGCTTGATCTGCTGCGCGAGCATCTGGGGCTTTCCGGCACCAAAAAGGGCTGCGACCACGGCCAATGCGGTGCCTGCACCGTCATCATCAACGGCCGTCGGATCAATAGTTGTCTCACGCTGGCGGTGATGCATCAGGATGATGACATTTTGACGATTGAGGGTTTGGCAACGGGCGATGCGTTGCACCCGATGCAGGCAGCGTTTGT
>JBBQAU010000147.1:0-6068 GCA_038316685.1 Sphingomonadales bacterium | reverse complement strand
GTAGATTTGCTCATCTTGCCGCCGCGGTCGATGAGGAAGTTGTTGTGCATCCAGACGCGCGCGCCGGTATCCGCGCAGCCGCAAAACGCCTGGTTCTGCGCGATTTCATTGGGGTGGTGGATTTCGCGGTGGTCAATGCCGCCGGTATGGATATCGAACGGGTGGCCCAGGTGCTGGAGGCTCATCACCGAGCATTCAAGGTGCCAGCCCGGCGCGCCCCGCCCCCACGGCGAATCCCATTCCATCTGGCGCTGTTCACCCGGCGGTGATTTGCGCCAGATCGCAAAATCCTGCGGGTGGCGCTTGCCGGACACAGGATCAATGCGGCTTTCACCCTCATCGGTCGTGGCCCTCGCCAGCGCGCCGTAATTAGGCACTTTAGAGGTGTCGAAATACAGGCCGCCTGCGATTTCGTAGCAATCTTTCTCGATCGTTTTGGCAAAGTCGATCATCTGCGGAATATGGTCGGTCGCGACGGTCCATTCGGTGGTGGTGGTGATGTTGAGCCGCGCCACATCCGCCTTGAACGCTTCGGTATAATGCGCGGCAATATCCCAGATCGATTTGGCCTGCGCGGCGGCGGCTTTTTCCATCTTGTCGTCGCCTGCATCAGCATCGCTGGTCAGGTGGCCGACATCGGTGATGTTGATGATGTGGCGGGTGGGGAACCCCTTCCACCGGAGCACGCGGCCTAACGTGTCAGCAAACACATAAGCGCGCATGTTCCCGATATGCTGGTAATTATAGACCGTCGGTCCGCAGGTATAAATGCGCACCAACGCGGGATCGATGGGCTCGAAAACCTCGGTCATGCGGGTCAGGCTATTGTGCAGTTTCAGCGTATGTCGGCTCATGCGCTGCGCATAGCGGGGTGTGGCGAGGGCCGCAAATGCGGGTGTCGCGAGAATACACGTTAGGTATTTGCTTCCAGTCCTGCGGTTACCGAGAACCTTGCCCCATTTGCAGTCGTATAGATAATCGGGCCGCGAAGCTGGTGGGCCAGCGCGCTGATCATGCGCATGCCAAGGCTGGTGTCGCTCGCGCCGTGAATATCTAAACCGTCGGGTAAACCCTTCCCCTGATCGGCTACGCTGAGCGTGAAACGCCCGTCATCCTTGGTACAGGATATCTGCACCGCGCCTTTGCCATCGCCATAGGCATGCTTGGCGGCATTTGTGACCAGTTCTGTAACCAAAAGGCCTGCCGCAATGGCGCGCTCTGCATCAATGACGAAGCTATCGGTTTGGCAATGCAGCTCGATTTGGGGCATTTGCGCCTGCAGTTTCAGGCAAAGCTTGGCGATCAGATCCCCGAGATTGAGCACGCCCGTGGCGTCAGACTTCCACAGCAAATCATGTGCCTGGGCGACGGTCAATATCCTTGACATCGCTTCATTCAAGGCGAGCTTTACATCGTCGGACGAGGAGCTGCGTGCTTGTAATTGGAGCAGACTAGCAACGAGCGACAGGCTGTTCATGGTGCGGTGGCTGCTTTCGCGAACCAGCAATTGCTGGTGTTCTATCGCCTCGCGCAACCGGTCTTCTGCTTCTTGCCGCTCGATGGCGACGCCTAGCAAGTTGGCGAATCCCTGCAGGAACGGAATATCGGCGACATCAAACTTGCCGTCATGAGGCGAATCAACCTCCAGAACACCCCAGGATTGATCATTTGCGAGAATGAGGACATTGATCGCGCGCTTCACGTTATGTTGTGCCAAGATGGTTGGCGTGCGGAAGCGCTTTTCGTTGCCCAGGTGGTTTGAGAGAACAGGCTTGCCAGTGCGCAGTGCATAACCAGCGGGAGAATCCATATCTGCACCAACCCTTGCATGGCCAACAATTCCGGGCTTCCACCCAACGCCGGCACAGACCAGCAACGCATTTTCAGCTGGCAGATAGCGCAAAAGTTTGCAGAGATATGACCGCGTCCCTTCCGCGCTCATCTTCGTGGCCATTTGCTGCAGTTCTTCAAGCGAGCGACCGCGTAATGCTTCAAGGCCGAAATCTGCAAGAATCGCTTGTTGTGTCAGGCGATACTGCATCATGTCAGTCTCACCGACGTCCGCCATGCCTTCTACAAGCGTATCAGCTGACACCGCCTTTGATGCATCAATGCCCGCGTGCGGTTCTTGAAATTCGATATTTTCACCGTCTGCATCGAGCATAGCCTTGGGCGACACCTTTCCGATTTTTCCTGGCTTGGGTTTTATGTCGGGCACGATTCATTCCCATATAATTTATACGGAGTGACCGCGAGGATACTCCTGATGCGTCACGATAGCGCAACTACCCCCGAGTCTAAAGATAGTGCCGCAAATCAGCTGCGCCAACCGCCCCATTTTGCTTGATAACCGCCGAGCGCGCTGATAGGGGCACCCGATACGGCGCAGTCACCATGTCTGCGACGATACTATTCTATTTATCGGAGTCTTGTCGGTTTATGCAAATCATCGTGCGCGACAACAATGTCGACCAGGCGCTGCGCGCCCTGAAAAAGAAGCTGCAGCGCGAGGGCGTCTATCGCGAGATGAAGCTGCGCCGGCATTATGAAAAGCCATCGGAAAAGCGCGCGCGGGAACGGGCTGCCGCTGTCCGTCGCGCCCGCAAGATGGAGCGCAAGCGCCAGGAGCGCGACGGCGTAAAATAATGGCTGGCGGGCAGGGGAGACCCGCCCGTTATGATCTGCCCTGAATTGCGGAAACTTGCCCCATGACGACCACCGCCGTGCCAATTCCGCCGACCAAGCGCGGCATCTTGATTTTGATCTGGGCAGGCGTCGCGCTGGCGATTGCCATTGCGGCATGGCTTGCTTTTCAGGGCACCGCGAGCGCGATTGCGACCAACCCGGAATCGACCAACGCGCAGTTCCTCGTCTATAACAAGGGCCGGACAGGCGTGGTCGAGACCGCATCGGGTCTGCAATATCAGATCATCAAGCGCGGCACCGGCGATGTCCAGCCAACCGATACTGATGTTGCATTGATCCAGTATAACGGCACACTGCGCGATGGGCGCGTCTTCGATGCCTCCAAGCAGCCAACGCCGCTACCCGTCAACGGCGCGGTCAAGGGCTTTTCTGAAGCCTTAAAGCTGATGCACAAGGGCGCGAAATTCAAAATTTGGCTCAAGCCTGAGCTCGCTTATGGCGAGAACACGCCTGATCCGGTGAAGATCCCACCCGGTTCGCTGCTGATTTTCGATCTCGAACTGCTCGATTTTCTGCCTGAAGCGGTGTTGCGGCAAGCGCAGATGCAGCAACAAATGCAGCAGATGCAGCAGCAGCGCGGTGGTGCGCCCGGTGGTCCACCGCCCGGTGCTTTGCCGCCCGGTGCTTTGCCGCCTGGTGCCGGAGCGCCCCCGGCAATGCCAAGTGGCCCACCGTCCGGCCCACCATCTGGCCCGTAACGCTTCCCGGTCGTAACTGCCGGAAACCTCTCATCATCAGCGATTGTCAGATGCAGCAGGCGTAAGCGTGTTTGCATTACATGCACTTGCCTGGGGAGAGTAAGGCGCGCATCGCTGACCTTGAGAGGAAGCGCCATCATGTTCGCCGGGTTCGATCCCATCATTCTTGCGCGCATCCAGTTCGCCTTTACGGTGAGTTTTCACTTCATCTTTCCTTCCTTCTCGATTGGACTTGCCAGTTATTTGGCGGTGCTCGAGGGGGAATGGCTACGCACGAAGAAACAGGTCTATCTCGATCTTTTTCAATTCTGGCTGAAAATTTTCGCGGTCGCCTTTGCCATGGGTGTCGTCTCCGGCATCGTCATGTCCTATCAATTCGGGACCAACTGGTCGGTGTTTTCGGATAAGACCGGGCCGATCCTGGGGCCGCTCCTTGCCTATGAGGTATTGACCGCCTTCTTTCTTGAGGCCGGATTTCTGGGCGTCATGTTGTTTGGCATGAACAAGGTCGGCCCAAAGCTTCACTTCACCGCGACCTGCCTGGTCGCGACCGGCACCTTCATTTCGGCGTTCTGGATTTTGTCTGCCAATAGCTGGATGCAGACTCCGGCGGGCTGGGCGATGAATGACAAGGGTCAGTTTGTCATGGCGGGCTCCTGGCTCGCGGTCATTTTCAACCCTAGCTTTCCTTATCGGCTGATCCACACCTTGACGGGTGCGTATCTGACGACCGCGCTTGCCGTGGGCGCGGTAGGGGCGTGGCACCTCTTACGTGATCGGGCAAACCCCCACGCGCGCGTTATGTTCAGCATGGCGATGTGGATGGCCGCGATTGTCGCGCCAGTACAGATCATTGCTGGCGACGAGCACGGTCTCAACACGCTGCGCTATCAGCCAGCCAAAATCATGGCGATGGAGGGGCATTATCAAAGCCACCCAAATGGTGCGCCGCTGATCCTGTTCGGCATTCCTAATCCGCAAGCGAAGCGGATAGATTATGTGATCGAGATTCCAGGGCTTTCGTCGTTGATTTTGAAGCATGATATAAATGCGCCGATGGCCGGGCTCGATACGATACCCGCAAAGGAGCAGCCCCCGGTCGCCATAGTGTTCTGGTCATTTCGTGTGATGGTTGGATTGGGGTTGGCGATGCTTGGCCTCGGATTATGGAGCCTGCTGGCACGGTCACGCGGCAAATTATATGATTGGCCCTGGCTGCACCGTGCCGCGCTCGTCATGGGGCCATCTGGCTTCGTGGCCGTCATCGCGGGGTGGATCACCACTGAGGTGGGCCGCCAACCTTACACCGTATTTGGCCTTTTGCGCACCGTGGACAGCGCCTCGCCGCTGGCCGCACCGGCGGTCGCGGCCTCGCTGGTCGCCTTTGTGGTGGTCTATTTCACCGTGTTCGGCGTCGGCACCTGGTATATCCTGAAACTGATGGCGCAGGGTGTGCATACGGGCGAGAAGCCGGATCAGGCTGGCCCGATCAGAACCGGCGGCCTTGGCACCCATACCCCCCAGCAATTGGAGCAGGAAGTGGAGGCTCTGGCATGACGATCGATCTCACCACGATCTGGGCGATCATCATCGCGGTCGCTGTTTTTGCCTATGTCGTCCTTGATGGCTTTGATCTGGGCATCGGCATCCTCTTCCCCCATTTTGCCGTTGGCAAGGAACGGGATCAGGCGATGAACGCGATTGCACCCGTCTGGGACGGCAATGAGACGTGGCTGGTGCTGGGCGGGGGAGGCTTATTCGCTGCGTTTCCGCTTGCCTATGCGATCATCATGCCAGCGCTTTACCCGCCGATGATCGCGATGCTGCTCGGGTTAGTCTTTCGCGGCGTGGCTTTTGAGTTTCGCTGGCGAGACCCAAGCCATCGCCGTTTCTGGGATTTGGCCTTTACCGGAGGATCAGCGATTGCAGCGCTATCGCAGGGGATTATCCTTGGCGCGTTGTTGCAGGGTGTGGCGGTGACAGGGCGGGCGTATAGCGGCGGCTGGCTCGATTGGCTGACGCCTTTCTCGTTACTCACCGGAGGCGGCGTCGTTGCGGGCTATGCGCTGCTCGGGGCATGCTGGCTGATCTACCGGACGGAAGCGGGCACGCAGGCCCACGCCTTCCGCCTTGCCAAACAGGCCGGGTTGATCACGCTTGTCGCCATCGCGGCGGTGAGCGCGGCAACACCCTTCCTCGCGCATGATTATTTCAGCCGCTGGCTTACCTATCCGGGTATTGTTCTGACCGCGCCCATGCCGGTTCTTGTCGCGGTACTCGGCGTTGCGCTGTGGCGCGCGCTTGAACGCAAGGCCGAAAACGCGCCCTTCCTGCTCGCGCTCGGGCTGTTTGCGATCAGCTTTATCGGGCTGGCGATCAGCATGTATCCTTACGTCATCCCACCGAGCATCTCGATCTGGGATGCAGCGACGGCGTATGACAGCCAGCTGTTTATGCTAATTGGTGTTGGGATCATGCTGCCGATCATCCTTGGCTATACTGCCTGGGCCTATTGGGTCTTCCGCGGCAAAGTCGGCGAGGGCTATCATTGATGACACAGGATGCCGGCCCGCTCTGGAAACGCCTCGCGTGGATGGCCGCAATCTGGGCTGTGAGCGTGGGGGCGCTGGCCGTGGTAGCGATGGTATTGCGGGCTTGGGTGCG
>JBBQAU010000146.1:0-6088 GCA_038316685.1 Sphingomonadales bacterium | reverse complement strand
AGCCCCTCACGCAGCAGATTGATGCCAACCAGCACGTCATACACCCCCAGCCGTAAATCACGGATCAGCTCAATGCGTTCCAGCGTCTCGACATCGCTGTGCATATACCGAACCCGAAGTCCCGCCTCGTGCATGAACTCGGTCAAATCCTCCGCCATCCGCTTGGTCAGCGTCGTCACCAGCGTGCGATAGCCGTCCGCTGCGGTCTTGCGCGCCTCGACGATCAAGTCCTGCACCTGATCCTCAACGGGCTTGATCTCAATCGGCGGATCAATCAGCCCGGTCGGGCGGATCACCTGTTCAGCAAACACCCCGCCTGTTTGCTCCATCTCCCAATGGCCCGGCGTTGCAGAGACATAGGTGGTCTGCGGCCGCATCGCCTCCCACTCGTTGAAGCGTAACGGCCGGTTGTCGATCGCGCTTGGCAGGCGAAAGCCATATTCAGCGAGCGTCAGTTTGCGCCGATGATCCCCGCGCGACATGCCGTTGATCTGGCCAATCGTCACATGGCTTTCATCGACGAACAACAGCGCATTATCGGGCAGATACTCAAACAGCGTCGGCGGCGGCTCGCCCGGCATCCGGCCCGTCAGAAAGCGCGAGTAATTCTCAATCCCCGCGCACGATCCGGTGGCCGCGATCATCTCGAGATCAAAATTGGTGCGCTGCTCCAGCCGCTGCGCCTCAAGCAACTTGCCTTCTGCAACCAGCTCTTTCAGCCGCTCGGTCAGCTCAAACTTGATCGCCTCCATCGCCTGTTTCAAGGTGGGGCCGGGCGTCACATAGTGCGAGTTGGCATACACGCGGATCGCATCCAGACTTGCCACTTTCTTGCCGGTCAGCGGGTCGAACTCGACAATCTCCTCAATATCGTCGCCAAAAAATGAGATGCGCCAGGCGGTATCCTCATAATGTGAAGGGAACACCTCCAGATTGTCGCCCTTCACGCGGAAATTGCCGCGCCCAAAACCTGCATCATTGCGCTTGTACTGCAGCGCGACGAGCTTCCTCACAATCTCGCGCTGATCTACCACCTGACCCTTTTTCAGGTCAAAGATCATCGCCGAATAGGTTTCAACCGAACCAATCCCGTAAAGGCACGATACCGACGCCACAATAATCACATCATCGCGTTCCAGCAGCGACCGCGTCGCTGAGTGCCGCATCCGGTCAATCGCCTCGTTTACCGACGATTCCTTCTCAATATAGGTGTCGGACCGCGCGACATAGGCCTCGGGCTGGTAATAATCATAGTAACTGACGAAATATTCGACCGCGTTGTTTGGAAAGAAGCTTTTAAACTCGCCGTAAAGCTGCGCCGCCAGGATTTTATTAGGCGCGAGGATCAGCGCGGGCCGCTGCACCGCCTCAATCACCTTGGCCATCGTAAAGGTCTTGCCCGAGCCGGTGACGCCCAGCAGCACCTGATCGCGCTCCCCGATTTGTGTCTGCTCGACCAGCTCGGCAATCGCGGTCGGCTGATCGCCCGCCGGCGTATATTCGGATTCGAGCACAAACGCCTTGCCCCCTTCCACCTTGGGCGGGCGGACGGGGCGATGCGGGACAAAGCTCTGCCCCGTATCAGGCTCGGCAAGACTCGTGCGGATCTGGATGGCCATTGCGGAACATATGGGGAATTGCGCAGCAGAAGCAATGCGGGAATGGAGGGCGGGCTGCGTGAGGACCCCGGAACAGGTCTGCGGTAACGAAGCGCGCTGAGATCAGATTCCATTGATCGCAACGCTCCTCCCCGGCCCTCTCGGGGAGGGGCTTTACAGGTTGGACCCGATAAGACCTGGTATGAGGGACGGGGGTTCGCCAATTCCAGCAACGTCATTTTTGCTCTAAGATCTGCCCTGACAACGCGCATCGGCTGAGTCGGTCCGGGTGCGCGCCAAGCGAAGGATTTGCCGATGTTGCCGCGTATGTTCGCCAGTGTTGCCTTGCTGACCCCGCTCCTGATCGCGGCGGGCCCTGCCAGTGTCGTCACGCCGGGCAAGTGGGAAAACCGGATTGATATTATTGATGTCAAGCTTGAGGGCGGGCCACCGGGGCTGGCCAAGGCCATTATGGGAAAGCCGATTGTGGTCACATCGTGCATCACCCCGGCACAGGCGACGATGGGCCCGAAATCCCTGTTCAAGGCTAACAAGGGCTGCCGTGTCGTGCGCTATCAGGCAGCGGCGGGCAAGATTTCGTCCGAATTCGTCTGCATCCGCCCGGGCGGCACCCAGCGCGTCGTCTCCAGCGGCAGCTACAGCGCGGATCGCTATGCCGTGATCAGCAAGGGGGTGATGACCGGGCAGATGTCCATGACGACCACCTCCCGCACAACCGGTCGCCGGATCGGCGGCTGCTGATCAGGGATGCGCGACACCCCAACCCTCACCGGGGTCGGTAAGCCACCCGCCACATGATCACGGCGATGGCGGCGGTGAAGATCGCCATCAGACTGCTGGTCGCCGCCGCGCTGATCCAGCGAAAGAGCATCGTCTGGTCGTCACTGGGTGGGGCAGGAAACAGGCCAAACCCATAGGTCTGTCCGAACAGAAAAAGGAAAAAACCCGCGAGCGCCCCGGCAAGCGCGGCATGGGACACACGGCGGCGGCCGCTGCGTTGGAAGAGCAGCCAGATCGGCCCGCCAAGCGCGCAGATCAGCGCGGCACTGATCAGCACGCCCAAGACAAAAGCGGAGGCAAGCCCGATCGGCCCGACACCGCCATGGGCAAAGCGCAGCAATGCGGTGAGCACACCCCCCGCCAGCGCCCCCGCACCGAGCGCCAGCCCGGCCCGATCAAGCGTCGTCGCATAATCAAGCTGTAATCGAAGCTCTGCCATCAACCCCTTATCCCCTGAGTTGGAGACGCTAGCATGACCAATCTGCTGCCCCAAGACCCGGGTTATCGCATTGCCCGGACGGCAGGCGTATCGAGACAGCGGAGCAAGGCATCACGCGCCATGACGGGACCTGTTTTGGGCGCGACATACGGTGCAATCGGCTCGGCCCGACCCAGCGTGACGGTGTCAAACCGCCCGCCCTGCCCCCCACCTTGCCCAGTGCATTGCATCGCCGCTGCAAGCAGTTTGGGCGGCGTGTCATAGGCCTCATAACTGAGCCGGAACGTGCCCCAATGCACCCCAATTGCTCGCGCTGCCCCCAGCCTTCTGGCAATTTCCACCGCATCAACGGGCCCCAAATGGCTGCCAATGCCCATCTGCCCGCCCTCAAAACGAAAGGCACCAATTGGAATCATCGCCAACCGAACCGGACCATAAGCTGCCGCCTCATCCGCCCATTTCAGGTCACCAGCGCCGGTGTCCCCTGCAAAAAAGACATTGCCGCCGGGCAAGCGCACGACAAAGCTCGACCACAAGGCGCGGTTCCGATCAGCAAACCAGCGGCTGCCCCAATGGTGGTTTCTGGTAACGATCAGCTCAACGCCGCGCTTGATGGTCAGCCGCCCGCCCCAATCCAGCGCCCTTGCCGGGACCCCGGCCTGACCAATCACGCTGTCATTGCCCAGGCTGGTGACGATCAATGGCTTGTCGCGGTCCCACAATTTCTTCAACGTGGTCAGGTCCATATGGTCATAATGGTTGTGACTGACGACGATCAGGTCGATCTTGGGCAGCTTGTCGAGCGCAATGCCCGGGGGCGCAACGCGCGCCGGGCCAATATCCAGCGGTCCAGACCGCTCAGACCAGATCGGATCGGTGAGGATGTTAAGGCCCTGCGTCTGGATAAGCATCGTCGCATGCCCAACCCAAGTCGCGACCATCGCCTGTCCTTCAATTCGGGAGGCAACGGGCGACGGGGTGACGGGAACGCTCTCAGGCCATTCAGGCCGGGATTCAGCGCCAGTCAGGTAACTGAACAGGAAACTGCTGCGATTGCGCCCCGTCGGTGGCCGGAACGTATCCTCTCCGTCGGGATTGAAAAAACGCTGGCCATCAAAATGCGCGCTTTTGGGACCGCGATAGTACAGCGCATCAAGGAAGTGTGGCCCAACCGCAGCGGCAAGACTCAGCACAATCACCAGGCCCAGCAGCGCCCGACCCAAAATCCTGATTGCGCGTGCCATGCTTTTGCGTCCACCTTCACCAACATGAGCGCGATAGCATTGTTGATAGCAGCGGCAAGCACCCCCGGCATGGCGACGGTGAGGGTGGCGTTTGATCGCCAGCACGTCACGTCGGTCGCCGTCACCGGTCTCGCCGACCGGGCGGCCAACCGGGCAGTGACGGCGGATGATCCGGTGCGGATCGCCTCAATCTCCAAACTGATCGTGGCGCTGGCGGTGATGCGGCTGGTTGATCAGGGCGTGCTTGATCTTGATGCCGATGTGTCTTTGCAGCTCGGCTGGCGGCTGCGCAACCCGGCCTTCGCCGACGCACCGATTTCCCTGCGGATGTTGTTATCGCACCAATCTGGCCTGCGCGATGATGCGGGCTATGCGATTCCGCTTCCGGTCACTCTGCGGACAACGCTCGCTGATCCAAACGCCTGGGACGCAGCACATAAACCCGGCAGTTGGTTCCACTACACCAACCTCAACTTTCCGGTGGTGGCAAGCGTGATGGAGGCGGCAACCGGGGAAAGATTTGACCGGCTGATGGCGCGCCTTGTCTTCATCCCGCTCAAGATAGACGCCTGTTTCAACTGGACGACCTGCAGCGATGCAAGCGTCGCCCGTGCGATCGTGCTTTATGGCACCGACGGCAGCATCCGCCGCGATGATTTAAAGGGCAACCGGCCCAAATGCCCCGTCGCTGCCACCGGTCCCTGCGACCTGTCTGCTGTCATCCCTGGCAGCAACGGCGCGTTGTTCAGCCCACAGGGTGGCGCACGGATTTCAGCCAATGGGCTCGCAGCACTTGGACGATTGCTGCTGGCGCGAGGCCGGGGATTTCTCAAACCCGCCTCGTTCCGCACCCTCATCACCCCAGCCTGGCGCTTCAATGGGACCAATGGCGATAGCGAGAGCGGCTTTTTCTGCCGCTATGCGCTCGCCGTGCAGACGCTCGCGACACGTGAAGAAGGTTGCCGAGACGACCCAATCGGCGACGGTCAGACAAGGATTGGTCATCCCGGAGAGGCTTATGGCCTGCGGTCAGGGCTATGGATTGATCCCCGCCGTGGCACTGGCGTTGCCTTTTTCGCAACGGGCGTGGCCGACGATGCGCCCACCGGAAAATCCGCCTTCACCCAGATTGAAGAGCATCTGGCCAAAGGCGACTAAGCGCTGAGCAACCCTTCGCGGGCAATCCGTTCTTTCCAGACCAAAGGTGCGAGCTGATGAACATTGGCCCCCGACGAATCGACCGCAACCGTCACCGGAAAATCGCTGACCTCAAATTCGTAAATCGCCTCCATCCCAAGGTCCTCAAAGCCGACGATCTTCGACCCCTTGATCGCCCGGGCAACCAGATAAGCAGCGCCCCCCACTGCCATCAGATAAGCGCTTTTGCCTTCCGCGATTGCCTGCGTCGCATCCGGCCCGCGCTCTGCCTTGCCGACCATCGCCAGCAGCCCTTGGCCCAGCATCATCCGGGTAAACTTGTCCATCCGCGTCGCGGTGGTGGGACCAGCCGGGCCAACCACCTCGTCGCCGACAGGATCGACCGGGCCAACATAGTAAATGACGCGTCCGGCAAAATCGACCGGTAGCGGCTCGCCCCGGTCAAGCATATCCTTGATCCGCTTGTGCGCGGCATCGCGCCCGGTCAGCATCTTGCCGTTCAGCAACAACCGGTCGCCCTGCTTCCAGCCCTGCACGATTTCAGGCGTCAACGTGTCGAGATCGACCCGGATCGCCGACGCGTCGGGGGTCCAGTTGACTTGGGGCCACTCGCTCAGTTTGGGCGGTTCAAGATAGGCCGGACCTGATCCGTCTAGCGTGAAATGCGCGTGGCGCGTCGCTGCACAATTGGGGATCATCGCCACTGGCTTGGAGGCGGCATGCGTTGGCCAATCGGCTATCTTGACGTCGAGGATAGTCGACAACCCGCCAAGCCCCTGCGCACCGATGCCAAGCGCATTGACCTTGTCATAAATCTCAATCCGCAACGCCTCGATATCGTCCTTTGG
>JBBQAU010000145.1:0-6113 GCA_038316685.1 Sphingomonadales bacterium | reverse complement strand
CTGAACGGGAGTCCGGGCAAGTTAGGAAACAGGGATCAGCAACGACCGCTTCGGGGTCGCTTGCTGAACGGTAGCAATTTTCCGGAAACGGGGCAAAGCCGCCGTCCGCGCCCCGATATGGGCCCATGACGGCTTCCGACCAGATCACGCTGCTCCAGTGCCCCAATGGGAACGTCGGCTCGCGCCAAAGCCGCCGATTGCATATGGCTGAAGCTGCGGGCAGACGCCTCTACAAACTCGGTTATTCCCAACCAGAATTGCGCTGGTCGAAAATTGCGGTTAATCCAGCGGCTTGCAGTGCAGGACGATATACGAGAGCTGGGAAAAGTCGCCCCACTTCGCATTAGGCCAACTGCAGCTTGCGAAACAGCCGACCTTTGCAAAGTGCCCGATATCAATCTGGCAGTGATGAGCATTACGAACCCTGTTCGCTATTGGGTAAGATAGCCTGCTTCGGCAGCAAGACTATGAGCGGTGATATAGCTTGCCGCATCGGAACAGAGCCAGGTGCTCTGCGGGGGAAACATAACATGCTGTCTCGCCGATTGATGATGGCCAGTGGAGCGGCAGCAATGGTTGCACCCGGTCTTCTTTCGTCAGGCCCCGCGTCCGCGCCTTTGCGAGCGCAAGTGCGCACCCGGGGTGGTGCAATTCCGCGTGATCCCGCCATGGCGGCTGCCGCGCCGCCCGTGCGCCTTGGCGATACCATCTTCACCGCTGATGATCCCGATGCTGTGTGGCAGGGGGCGGGGCAGCACACGGTGCGGGTGTTCCTGCGCAAGGGACCGTGGGCGCTGATCTGGTATCTGCAAGCGGTATCCCCGGTTGATGGTAAGCCTTTTGATGTGGTGGTGGTAGAGCGGCAACGCTGGACCAATCTGGCGGCGGAGACCCCTGCGGTCAGCTATCGGGCGAGCGTGTTTGGCCGCAGCTTCCCGCTGTACGGCCATGGTGACTTCCAGCGCTGGGTTGTCGCATCGCGCGCCTGGCCTGTCTCCGATCGTGAATTGAACCGCTGGCAAGACTACGGCCTGTTGCTGCCGTGGGGCATCGGACCAAAGCTGCAAGCTCCATCGCAATGGTCCTATCTGGACCCGGTCCCGGACTACACGCCGCTGGACAAAGGCGGGCTCACGCCGGCCATGGGGACCACCGGATTGCGCGATGAAGTGGGGCCGATTGTCCACCGGCAGGCGCGCTACCTCATCGAACGCAGCGCAGAGATGCGGCGCGTCACCATGAATTACGGGCTGACTGCAGCATCAATCCCGTGGCATGTGCGTGGGGCCGATGGCTTGCCGCTGTTGCTCGACACACCCAATACGCCGCTGAAAGTGCAGCAATATTATCAGAATTACCCCGAAGAACGAGTCATCGGCGTGAGCCCGGGGATGCAGTTTGAATGGGACATCGATAATGCGCACCGCCCGTGCCCAGCGTTCATTCCGGCTTTGCTATCCGAATTGCATCCGTTTTTCGTTGAGGAGCAGGTGTTTTCCGCGTGCACCGTGCTGAACACCGTTACCCCCGATTATCGCGGCACCAGCGGCAAACTGGTTGATCAGGGCCAGGGCCGCGATTGGGCGTGGTCAATGCGCGATCTGCTATTGGCCTATGCTTTGCTTCGATCCATGCCCGCGATTGATTGGTTGCCACCGGTGGAACGGTTTGAAGCGATCCTTTCTGCCAATCTGGACCGCGCGGTTCGGGCACTCGCGGTGCCGGGGATGGGGCAATTGGGGATGTTCTGGGAAGGTGAAGCCTACGATAGCCAGCCCAATCCGACATTCTGGCCATCAATCCGGACGCGGCAGCGACCCGGCGTTTATACGGGATCGATCGTCTATTATATTGCTTATACGCTGGATTGGGGGCGGCGATTGCATCCCGATCCGCGTTGGTCTCAATTGCAAGTGGCCTTTGCAGAAAGGTTTCAGGCGCGGCGCTTTTTGGCAAGCGGGCCTTATTGTTTCCTCAATCTGCCAGCGCGATTGGAAGGGCGCTGGTTCAGCGATTGGCGGCAAATGGCGCAGGCAGTTGGTCTGCCTGCCGATATTGCGAGGCAACCATGGTATAGTTTTGATCTGCCGGTGAATGATCCGCGCGTGTATGAATATACCACAGAGTATCCCGCGACATTCTATCATGGTCTGAAATTGGCGCAGGCAACGGGGGCCACCAATGCCGATGTGGATACTGCGATTGCGCTGTTAGAGGCGCAGATTCGCCGGGGCGATACGGAAATGTTTCCCGCCTTTGCCATGCGCCATTCGCGGTAAGGTGGTGCTCGCAATAGGGATTTTGTGAGTGACTTGGTTGACGGATGCAATGAAACGCCAAATTGTACCGCTTTCGATGGTTGGTTCAAAGTCTTTGGCAGCGCCAGAGCGCATGATGATTTCCAAGGTTCGTGTCCCGATTTCGTTGAGCGCGGTGCGTAGTTTGTTCCCGACATCCCCCATCTGCCAAGACGTGACAAACCAAGCAGTGTGATGTCGGTGGCAATGTCGAACAGCGCACAATCTCGTAAACCCCGGTGCTTATTAAGCTAAAAGCGAACCTCCCTCGTTGAATTCGGCGTTTCGTGCCGACTCAGCGTCAGTCGTTCACGTCCGCCAAAACGAACGTCTGGTTACCTCAGAAGCCACCATGCCGCTTTCGGAATCGCGCAACGACCGTGCTCATGGCTGGCGATGGTCGGGAAGGCGAAGTTCTGCTTTTTCGGCCAGCGCCGCAAGAACCAGTCCCACCGCCTCGCAGGCCGCACCCAAATCGCGCAGAAGTTTGGTTAACCTTATGGATATCATTCTGAATTATCAGAAAGGCCACGCTGTAATGTGGATAGCAGCCGCCCTGCCTCTGTGTGATCGAAGAGACCAATTCCCCAAGCACGAAAGTGACGACGGACCCAAGACGCGATGGAAAGTTTCGGAAATGCCCACCACGAGACCGGCCTGATCGGCAACTCCGGCTTTGTCGGTGGTGCGCTGCTGCGGCAAACCCGCTTCGCTGCCTGCTTCAACACCACCAACATTGCCGCCATCGAAGGGCAGTCGTTCGGCACGCTGGTCTGCGCCGCCGCGCCAGGCTCCATGCTCGAAGCTAACCGTGCGCCAGAACGTGACGCCGCGCAGATCGACGCGCTGATCGAGCGCTTGGTTAATGTGCGGGCCGAACGGTTCGTGCTGATATCGTCCATCGCGGTGCTGGAGGACTTTGCCGGGGGCGATGACGAAACCACGCAGGCCTTCCAGCAGCCCCTCGCCTATGGTCGCCATCGCCGCGCCCTGGAGGCCTTTGTCGAAGACCATTTCGCCAGCAGCCTGATTATCCGCCTGCCCGCGCTGTTCGGGCACGGCTTGCGCAAGAATTTCCTGTTCGATCTTGTGAACCCGGTGCCATCGCTGCTGACCGAGGCAAAGCGCAATGGGCTGATGGCGGCGTTCGATCCCCCGCTCGCTGCATGGGCGGGCACGCTTTATGCGACCGGTCCGGTCACCGGGATGCTGAAGCTCGACCGCGCAGCGCTCAATGCCGATCGGCGGCGCGCGGCACTGGAAGATGCAGTGACCGCACTTGGCGCTTCGGCGACGCAGTTCCATCACCGTGATACGACCTACCAATTTTACCCCATCGACCGGCTGTGGCAGGATATCGGCATTGCACTGGAAGTGGGGCTGTCGCACCTGCATCTGGTGGCAGAGCCTTTGACTGCTGCGGCGATCCATTTGGCGCTGATCGGGCGGCCCATGCCCGACACGCCCGCACGCCTGCACAGCGAGGATATGCGCACCCGCCACGCCGCCCTGTGGGGGGCTGAGGGGCCATATCAGTTCAGCGCCGCCGCCACTCTCGACCTTCTGGCCGCCTTCTACGCCAGCGAAAGGGCGTCGGCATGAGGCTGGCCATGTCGAACATCGCCTGGGCGGCTGAAGAACGGCTGGAGGCCTATGCGATCCTTGCCGAAGCGGGGGTCACGGGCCTTGAAATCGCGCCAGGGATTTTCTTTCACGCTTCCGACGATCCCTTTGTGCCAGACGCGGCCATCGCGCGCGAGGCCTTGCGCGAAGCGGCGGATGCGGGGCTTTCTCTGGTGTCGATGCAATCGCTATTGTTCGGCGTGACCGGCGCGGGCCTGTTCGGCGGAGTCGAGGCGCGTGCTGCGTTTGAAGCCGGAATGCACAGAGCGATCACGCTGGCCGAGCGCTTTGGCGTTCCCAATCTGGTGTTCGGATCGCCCGTGCAGCGCCGCGTGCCTGCGGGGCTGGCAATGGCGGACGCGTTGGACGAGGGCACCGCCGTGTTCCGCCGACTGGGCGATGTCGCCGCCGCTGCCGGAACCCGGATCACCATCGAAGCCAACCCGGCCGCCTATGGCACCAATTTCCTCAACACGCTTGAGGAGGCCGATGCCTTTGTGCAGGCGATCGATCATCCGGCTATCGCATTGATCCTTGATCTTGGCGCGATGCATATGAACGGCAGTTTTGCGAGCGTGCCTGCACGCCTGCCCGATCTTGCCGCGCGGTTGGGCCATGTCCATGTGAGCGAGCCTGATCTGGCCTCGGCCCCGGCCGATCCTGCGGCGCTGGTTCCGGTGATCAAAGGCCTGCGAGCAGGGGGTTATTCCAAGGCCGTTTCGATCGAAATGAAGCGCGCGCAGCAGGGCCTTGCCGAGGTGCGGCGTGCAGTCGCGCGGCTGGTTAGAGCGCATCAAGCGGCGGAGGCGATCCATGCGTGAACCCGAGGCCGGCCAGTTCAAGAAGCCGCGCGAAGACCTGGTTGTGTCAGTGTGCTTTTCTGACCTTGCCGCCAACCCCTCAACCTTCGCGGACCTGCAAGATGTCGCCGCCACGCTCGACCGCGCTTTCCGCTTCCGCGAAATCATCCTTGTCGTGGACGACACTCAACGCGCGGCTTTTCTCCCGCTGATCGCCCGAGTGCCCAACTGCCGCCTGTTTGTGGTTCGGCGGGGAACCGAATATTACGACCGCCGGGTGATCGCCGCAGAGGAAGCGATCGGCGATCTGGTAGTGATCGGCAATCTTGACGAGATCGTGCAGATCGACCTCGTCGCCTTCCTCGACAATGCTGAGCGCGAGAACGCCGTGACGATGGCATTTCGGGCCGTCAGCCGGCCGGTAAAACGGCTGCTGGTCTGGCCGTTCATCGCGCTGGGCAAGCTGGCCGGCTTCAATGTGGACCCGAGCGACTTCCAGTCCATTGCCGTGCCCCGCACTCTCCTGAACCTGCTGCTCGCGCATGATGAACCGCGCCTTGCGCTGCGCTTCCCGCCGCGCGATCCGCGCCTTCCGCTGGACTGGTTCCGCACTGATCGGAACGTGGCGGGGCGCACCGCCTTCATGGGACTGGCTCGCCGCGCGCAGCTGCTTCAGACGCTGCTGGTATATCTGACGCCCACGATCCTGTCGGTAGTCGCGCTGTCATCCACCATCCTGACGCTGGTGGGTGTGGCCTATGCCGCTTATATCCTTGGCGCGTTGTTTGTGGTGGACACACTCGCACCGGGTTGGCTGACCACCAATGCAATGCTGGCGGTTAGCGCAGTGTTCATGGGATTGTCGACGCTGGGCCTCAGCCTTGGCCTGCAACACCTGCTGAAACAGCAACGTCAGCTGAAATCTGATCTGGTGGCTGAAGAGGTCAACCGGATTGATCTGTTCCATCAGGTCGCGTTTGATCTTAATGTCGAACTGGAGAGCGACGTCCGGGCAAGCCCGGCAGGTGTGGATTGATGGCGCACGCCTCCGCTACCCAGTATGATTACGTCGTGATCGGCGGCGGCTTTTATGGCTGCTGCCTTGCGCTGTTCCTGCGCTCGATCTCAGTGCGGGTGCTGGTGGTGGAGGCGGGGCCGCGGCTGATGGACCGCGCATCGCGGGTCAATCAGGCGCGGGTGCATACCGGGTTTCACTATCCCCGATCAGCCGCCACGGCGGTCAAGTCCATGTTGCTGCACCGCCGCTTTCTGGCAGACTTCCCGGAAGCGGTGGTGGGTGATTTCCAGATGCTCTACGCTATTGCCCGCCGCCGGTCGAAGGTCACGGCCAAGAAATTCTACCGCATGTTCCGCGATATGGGCGCGCCGATCG
>JBBQAU010000144.1:0-6317 GCA_038316685.1 Sphingomonadales bacterium | reverse complement strand
GAGACCCAGCATCCATTCCACGAGATGGGGTGTTGTTATTGCGGGCAATGCCGATGGCCTGATCGCGCCATTTTCAAGCAGTGTTGCTGCGCCAGCGACAAGCGCGATTTCGGGATGGCTTTCAAGATAGGCGACTTGCCGCGCGAAACGTTGCGGATAACACAGATCGTCCTGATCGAGCGCTGCGATGTAACGCCCGCGGGCGTGAGCAAAAGCGATGTTGCGCGTCTTCACCGGGCCTTGATTGACGGAGGATTCAACGATTTTAAAGCGCGGATCCGCAATTGATTGCAGCACCGCGCGCGTATTATCGGTCGAACAATCGTCGACGATGATCACCTCAAAATCGGCCATCGTCTGCGCCTTCAGGCTGGCAATCGTCTCCCGGATCAGCGCGGCGCCATTATAGGCAGCCATAATTACGCTGACGACGGGCGCGGTCATGCGACTCGGCGCGCCTGTCGCTGCGCGAGCGCTTGTTCTACGATCATGAGCCCGACATCATTCTGCCATTGCCACAGCCCGTTGGCCTGACCGACAAAGCTCGGCTCGCCGCCCATCGGCCCCCACGGGACGAAACCGGCTGACAGCCCAATGCCATAAACGCCTGCGATCGGGGTGCCGTCAGCCGCGACAACGCGACAGTGGCGGTCAACCATCGCGTCACCCTGATCCGCCGCCAGCGCCAGCCTTGCGCCGTTGCGGTCGATCAGCGGCAGTGCGTGAGGGCGATAACCAAGTGCTGCGATGACCAAGTCTGCTTCGGCAAGATGACGCCGGGCAATGCTGTCGCTATCGCTGCTGATCTGATGGGACTGGACCCGCGGATCGGGTTCGCGTCCACCGACCCGCAGCATCCGCAACACAAGCTCGCGGGCCTCAAGCCGGAACCCCGCCAGCCGATAGACAAAGCCGCTGACCGGGCAAATATCCTGGTCGGTAAAATTTGTAAAACCCTCGGCATGCGCGGCCTCAACCGAATGGTAGAAGGGCCGCAAGGGTCGGCGGTGCAGCAAGGTCAACCCGTGCGCTCCGAACGGGATGGCCGGATTTGATTTTAACAGCAGCAAAAGCGTCGCGAGCGCGCTCGTCGAGCCGCCGATGACGGTAATTTTTGGGGCGCGCTTGTTCGCGATCAAATCAATCACTTGCTCGATCCCGCTTCCTGAGAGCACCGCATCAGATTGCAGCAAGCGATCGCCAACGCTGGTGGCGAGGTGCATTCCGGCAACGCGTTGCGCCGAGATGCGGTCAATTGGCTGATGCCCGCCTGTGGCGATGGCAATGGCGTGGCTGCGCTGCTCGAAAAGTGCGCCATCGCTGGTTCGTCGCAGCCTGACCGTCCACACCCCGTCATGGCCCCGCGCTGCGCTCAGCGCCTCATGCCCCGTCAACACCGTGCCGCCATTATCGACAACGACCCGGCCAAGTCGGTCGCCCGCCGCGCGCAGCAGCGGGCCGACCTCGGTCAGCGGCACTCCGCTACGATCATCAAAGCGCCGGATAGCGCGTGCCGCAGGATGATCCGCCAGCGCTGCAAGGCTGGGTTCGGCATTGTCCTGCACCGCCGACAGAAAAGTCGTCGCGGTACTGTCTGACGTGATCGCATAGCTTCCGAGGCGGCCGCCGCCCAGCGCGTTGTCGCGTTCGACCACCACCAGACCAGACCGGGCAAGGTCAGGGAGCAGGCCGCGCTTGGCCGCCGATGTGAGCAGCGCGGTGCCTGCAGGTCCGCCGCCGATGATCGTCACGGACGCGATGACGGGTTGGCGCACGCGTGCCGGCGCCAGTGGCACACGGTCAACAGATCGGCAAACCGCCTGAAATTCAGTCGCAATTGTCACCGCATCGGCTGCGGTCATTGCCTCAGTGATTGGCAGCGACAGGATTCGGGCGCAAATCGCGTCGGCAACCGGGGTTGGTTCAACAAATCCCTGTGCGCGAAACAGTGGCTGCTCGCCAAGGTGCGGGCTAAAATAACGACCCGTGCCAATCCCCTTTGCCTCAAGCGCCGCAGCGATCTGATCACGCCGGGAAGCGAGCACTGGCGGGAGCAGCACTGGCATGAATTGTGACGCGCGACGAATGCCGGAGACTTTTTGAAGCGTAAAGCCAGGCAACGCATTGCGATAGGCTGTCTCAATCGTGGCACGACTGGCGCACACCGCCTCAATCTCCTCGAGCTTGAGCCGCGCCATCAAGCCCAGAATCTCGGGCATCTTGGCGTTGATCCCGGGCAGGGTGGCGCTGCGGCCGCTTTCGAAACCAAAATTCGACATGGCGCGGAGCCGATCAATCAGCGCGATATCGCCACTGTGGATCAATCCCCCTTCGGCGACGGCAAAGGCTTTTGTCGCGTGGAGTGAATGAACGATCGCAAAAGGTGCTGTCGCACCAAAGCCCTTGCCGCTGTCATCGATTGTGCCGAGCGACGCGGCTGCATCAACCACGATGCCGACCCCGTAGCGGCATCGCAGCGCATCATAGCGATCAAGATCAATCGCATTGCCAAAGGTCGCGTAAGGGATAACCACCCCGATCCGGCTGCCATGGCGTTGGAGTAAAGTTTCCTCAGCGGTAGCGCAGGCACCCCAGTCATCCTGATCCACGTCGCAAATCAGCGGGGTCAGGCCGGCCCAAAGTGCTGCCTGCCCAGTCGCGGCAAAGGTCAACGCGGGCATGAGCGCCAGTGTGCCGGGTTTGGGGTTATTGCCAGCCGCCTCACGGATCGCGATCATCAGGCCAAGCGTCGCATTGGCAACCGCAAGGCTTGCGCCACGGCCACCGAAAAGCTGGTCGGTCACGTCGCGTTCAAATGCGCGCACTTCTGGTCCGCGATTGCTGAAGATACCCGATTCCTCAACCCGACGCAGCGCATCGCACTGTTCGGATAACCGCGGCGGTCGCGGTGCGATGAGCGGATATCGGGGCATCGTCGTCCAACTATCTGGGTAGGCGAATTGTGCTAAGCTAATGTTCCCTAAGAACCCGTTACCTATCAGGAATGTCCCTGTGTAGTGCCCGGCTTTCAGGTTGGACGGTGCGGACTTGCCCGCTATGTACGACGCTCACCTCCAGCCGGGCAGGGCGCAGCATGGCCGACACTTACGAAACCATCATGCTTGATTTTGATGATCAGGGGATTGCGACGCTGACGCTAAATCGACCCGATCGGTTGAATGCCTTCACCGCCCAGATGATGCGCGATATGGTCTCAGCCCTTGATGTAACCGACGCCGATGATTGCGTGCGCGCGGTGATCATCACCGGGGCAGGCCGGGGTTTTTGTGCAGGCGCTGATCTGGCTGCTGGCGGCGCGACCTTTGATTATGCCAGGGGCGCTGGCAGATCGGACGCGCCCTCACCCTTTCTCGATGACGGCAGTGTCGACCTTAGCCATGAAGGCGTCCGCGATAATGGTGGCAAGCTGACCTTGAGGCTGTTCGAATCGAAAAAGCCCGTCATCGGCGCGATCAACGGCCCTGCTGTCGGCATTGGCGCGACAATGCAATTGCCAATGGATTTCCGGCTGGCGAGCGAGACGGCGCGTTTCGGCTTTGTCTTTGCGCGGCGCGGGATTGTGCCGGAAGCGGCGTCGAGCTGGTTCTTGCCGCGTCTTGTTGGGATCGGGCAGGCGCTGGATTGGTGTTACTCGGGCCGTGTGTTTGATGCAACAGAGGCGCTGAAGGGCGGGCTGGTGCGCAGCGTCCATGCGCCCGATGATCTGCTGCCCGCCGCCCGCGCATTGGCACTTGAATTGACGCGCGACTCTGCGCCCGTCTCGGTTGCACTGACCCGCAAAATGCTCTGGACGATGCTTGGTGCTGATCACCCGATGGCCGCACACCGCATCGACAGCCGGGCAATCTGGCTGCGCGGCGCCAGCGACGATGCCCGCGAAGGCGTCGGCGCATTCCTCGAAAAGCGACCGGCGGTCTTCCCCGATCAGGTGTCGGAGAAATGGCCAGACTTCGACGACTGGTTCGATCGACCGGTTTACCGGTAGCCTTCTTGTGCGCACATTCGTCGCCCCGGGTGAGGTGAGGTGGCGGGAAGGTATTTTTTGCGTCGCTTGGTGTTGGCCGACCTTATCGTTCCACTGCTCTAATATGTAATCAGCTTGACCTTACTTCCGGGGCGGAGCGCGGTATTGGCATTGAGCGCGTTGAGCACCAGGAACCGTTCCAGCTGCAAGTCGGGATAAGCCATCCGCGCCGATAGCGACCTCACCGTATCGCCAGCCTTGATCGTAACGACGCGGACAAAATGTGTCTTGATCGCGGTGCGGTCCGCCGGGGTTAGCCGCCGGAGCGAACTCAGCAACGGATCGGCCTGGCCCAGCCCCTGACCCGCTGCTGTCACCACAAGGAAATGCGCGGCCTGCGTCGCGGTGACGGCATAGGCGAAGATGGTAACATCGACAGGTGAGGTGCCATTGCTCGCGCGCAATTGCGTGGCGGCGATCGGGATGCCGTTGATGGTTGATCGCCTAAAGTCATCGAGCGTCGTATTCAGCCCACGCCCGCTGACCTTGTTCACCACCTGCCCAAGATAGCTGCTGATATCGCCCGAATAACTGCCAGCGGAGAATTGCGCCTGAACGCCACCGCCGCCGATCCGCACCGCATCCCTGCCATTCTGGATCGACAGGCCTGTCGGTACATCAAAAGCTATACCAAGATCAGGATGGAGAAACCGTCGGCCCTCAATCACGCCCTCGCGCGGGTTTTCGCCGTAAACCATGCCGTCAATCGCCGTCAGAAAGGCATCGCGGTTGCGCGAACCGCCGGTTGCCCGGACCGCAGCGGCCTCTGTCTGCGCGCGGCGGACGCGCGCGGCGGGATCGGGATGGGTGCTTGCCCAGGCGGGAGGTGCTTGCCCTGTTCCGGCGATGCGCGCTTCGAGGGAGGTCTGCGCCGACAGGCTTTGCAGCATCATTGCCAGCGCGCCCGGATCATAGCCGGCGGAGGTGAGATAGCGGATGCCGAGCGAATCCGCTTCGGTTTCCTGACTGCGCGAAAACCCAAGCGTAGCAAGCTGCGCGCCGGTGCCGATTCCGCGCGACAGCAGTCCGCCAATCGCCGAATTGCCAGTGACCGCGCCGACCAGCAGTTGCCCGAGCGCCCCAAGGACGGAGTTGCGCGTTGCCGTCGATTGACGCCGCGCACTATGGCGGGCGGCGACATGCGCGACTTCATGGCCGAGAACTGCGGCAAGCTCTGCCTCGTCGTTCATCAGCGCCATCAGATCGCGCGTGACATAAACAAAGCCACCGGGGATCGCGAAGGCATTGTCGATGGAACTATCGAGTAACGTCACATTGAAAGCGCCAGCATCTGTGCTCAACCCCGATTCGACCGCGATGCGCTGTCCGACTTGTCGGGCATAGGCGGCCTGTGGCCCCGCATAGGGCCCACCATATTCTTGGAGGATACCTGCATTGGCCTGCTCGCCCTGCTGGCGTTCCTGCACCGATATGGGTGCAGCGCGCACGAAGATTGGGGCCGTCCGCGCGGGGGGTGACGACTGTGCCGAGGCTGCCTGAGCCCCTATAATTACAAGCGGTGCGGCCAGTGCCACCAAAATCTTGAATCGCATCAATCTCTCTCCAGTCAAGGGCGCTATACTTCGTCTCGTTGCGCGCGATAAAGGGCCAAAGCGCGACAACATCGCGCATCGCAGAAAGGTTCCGAATTTATGCACCCCTTGAGCAGTATCCGGGTCCTTGATTTCGGCCGCTATATTGCCGGCCCCTATTGCGCGGCGTTGCTCGCCGATTACGGCGCAGACGTGATTCGCATCGAGAAAATCGGCGGCAATGAGGATCGCTTGAACGTGCAGGTCGCAGAAGATGGATCGGGTGCGGGGTTCCTGCAGATGAACCGTAACAAGCGCTCGCTCGCGCTGGCGATGAGCAGTGACGATGGCCGCGCGATTGTGCGGCGGCTGGTGGCGACGGCTGACATTGTGATCGCCAATATGCCCGCCGATGCGTTGGCGCGCGCAGGGCTTGATCTGGCGTCGCTCAGCGCGATCAAGCCCGATATCATTCTGGTCACAGCCTCTGCCTTTGGGGATACAGGCCCACTGGCCGAGCGGGTGGGCTTCGATGCAATCGGTCAGGCGATGTCGGGAATTGTGCATCTGACGGGGACGGCGGATCAGCCCTTTCGCGCGCAGGGCAACTATATTGATTTCGGCACTGCGCTGCACTGTGCCTTTGGTGCGATGGTGGCGCTTCGGGAACGCGACGCGACCGGGCGCGGCCAGCAAGTATCGGGGTCGTTGCTGGGGACGGCGGTTGCGGTCTCAAACGG
>JBBQAU010000143.1:0-6339 GCA_038316685.1 Sphingomonadales bacterium | reverse complement strand
TACGCTGCCACCCGCCTCGAGTCGTTATTTACGGGGCTTCATGAATTTAAGTGTCATTCGGTCGCTCTCGCCGATGGCGGTGTATTTTGCGCGATCGACATCCTTTTCGGCGTAATTGGGCGGCAGCGTCCACACACCCTTTGGATAGTCATGGCTATCTTTTGGGTTGGCATTGATACCGCTTTCGCCGACCAGCTTGAATCCCGCCTTGGTCGCAAAGCCGACGACGGAGGATTTTTTCATATAACCGCTCTTTTGCTCCATGGCCGAATCCATCGCCTCAGGCAGGTGGTGCTCGACAACGCCCAGCGTCCCGCCGGGTTTAAGCATCGCAAACATTTGGTTGAACGCCGCCTGCGTCTTGTCCTCGCCAGCGAAGCGCCAGTTATGGACGTTGCGAAACGTCAGGACCACATCAACGCTGCCGCCTGGAACACCCGTTGCCGCGTCAGCAGCGGGAAAAGTGGCAAACTTGATCTTGTCATAAAGCGCAGGCTTTGCAGTTTGCAGGGCAACGACACCCTTGCGGGCGTTTTCAGAAGGGGCCGCCGCAGTATAACTACCCGCAGTCCGCAAATAGGGGGCCAGAATTTCTGTGTACCAACCGCCCGAGGGCCAGATTTCAACAACTTTGTCAGCCGACTGAACACCAAAGAAGGTCAATGTTTCTGCCGGGTGGCGATAGGCGTCACGCATGGCATTGGCGGGCGTCCGGCTGGTTGCCTTGATGGCGGCAACCAGCGCGGGCGAGGGCCGGGGTGAAGCGGCAAAGCTGCTACCAATCGCAAAAAACGTGGTGGCAACGACGGCAGATATCAGCAGAGGGGTGCGCATGGTATCTCCTAAAGACAGAGGGGCCCGGATCTTTTGGCGATTGGCCGCAAATCATGCAAGCCTCGGTTTGGATCAAGGCAGCGGTGCAAAGCGCAATAGCGGCAAAGCTCAATAGAGGCAAAGCTCAATAGAAATAGCGTTGCGTCAGTTCATCAGACATGCGGTCGCATGCACCCGGCCGGACCATCCGCCCCGACGGATGGGTGGTTCAGCCTGCCAGCAGCAGCAAAGCCACGGGTACTTGGCTTACACGTTTAATCGGTGATGCTCATCCGGGTGAATTAAAGCGTGGCTTCCAGATAGGCCTGGTCAAAGCCGTATTGGCGCGCCTTTTCGAGCGTGTAGGGCCGCAATCCCAGCGACCGATATTCGCCAACGATCTTGCCGTCGGCGGTCTCGTCGAGATATTCAAACTTGAACAGCTCTTGCGTTACGATCACGGGGCCTTCCATTCCGATTACCTCGGTGATGTTGGTGACGCGGCGGGAACCATCGCGCAGCCGCTTGACCTGAACGATCAAATCAACCGAGTCGGCGATCTGGCGGCTGATTGCTTCCTTGGGCATTTTGATGTCGCCCATCATCACCATGTTTTCCATACGGCCGAGGCATTCGCGCGGAGAGTTGGCGTGGAGCGTACACATCGAGCCATCATGGCCGGTGTTCATGGCGGCGAGCAGGTCAAAACATTCACTGCCACGAATTTCGCCAAGGATGATGCGATCAGGCCGCATACGCAGCGCGTTCCTCACCAGATCGCGGATCGAGATTTCGCCCTGACCTTCCAGATTGGGGGGGCGGGTTTCTAAAGGGAGCCAATGCGGCTGTTGCAATCGCAATTCGGCCGCGTCCTCAATCGTCAGCACACGCTCACCCGGATCGATCATCTTGGACATGGCGTTCAGCATGGTCGTTTTGCCCGAACCCGTGCCGCCTGAAATGATGACATTGAAGCGGCAGGCCCCTGCAATTTTGAGCGCCGTTGCCATTTTTGGACTCATCGAGCCAAAGCCGGCCATCATGTCGAGCGTGATCGGCTTATCCGAAAATTTACGGATTGAGATCGCGGTGCCGCGCAGCGACAAAGGCGGTACGATGACGTTAACGCGGCTGCCATCCTTCAGGCGGGCGTCGGCCAATGGCGTGGTTTGATCGACCCGGCGCCCAACCGAGTTGCAGATTCGCTGCGCAATCTGGAACAAATGTTCCTCGTCGCGAAACTGGATGTTGGCGATTTCAAGTTTGCCCTTACGCTCGACATAGGTTTGCTCGGGTCCATTGACCATGATGTCCGAAATGTTCGGATCGTTGAGCAACTCCTCCAAGGGTCCAAGGCCTAACAGCTCATCGACCAGCACCTTTTCCAGCGCAAATTGCTCGCGCCGGTTGAGCGTCAGTTTTAGATCGTTGAGCACCTCGCCGATGATCGGGCGGAATTCTTCGGCCAATTCATTTTTGTCGAGCGTCGCCGCTGCCTCAGCGTCGATGCGCTCGAGCAAGCGCGGCAGCACCTGTTCCTTGATCTTGTGGATTGAGCTTTCGAATCCCTCCATGCGCGATTGGCCGGCTTCGCCCGAAGACGACTGGCGCTCCGCCAGTCGGGCCATCGCCTCCATAGTGGTGCCTGGCAGGTTACCGGCGGGCAATTGATCACTTTCGCCGGTTTTGGTCGGTGCGAGCGGTAATGGCGGGAATTGCTCGCCACCAGTCAGCGCTGCTGGACGCGTTGGACCGCCACCCTGCATGGGCCGCGCCACGCCAAAAGCCGGCCGTGCTGAGGATGTGCCGTTCCCCGTGCCGCTCCGTCGCCCAAATGCGCTCATTCGCCTGCTATCCTCATGGTTAGCCAAACCGATAAGCACGAAGTTTTTATAATTTCCTAACCAAGTCAAACCAGCAGATCGAGCTTCGCCAAATCCGGACAGCGCCTACCCGTCACGGGCGTTAGGTTTGCTGTTAGCCGACCTGCTCAGCAAGCACGGTCAGCCCGCGCTCATTCACCTCAGCAAAACCGCCCTTGATGCTGATCAGTTCAGGCTCGCCCTTGTCGCTGCGATGGATGGACAGATTGCCGTCGCGGATGGTGGACATCACCGGGGCATGCCCTTCCAGCACGCCGAAATCGCCTTCGGTGCCGGGGACGACGACCATGTAAACGTCCTCATTACGGACGCGTTTTTCAGGGGTGACGAGTTCAAAGTGGAGCATGGTTCTTTCCCTTAAGCCTCTCCCCTCAAGGGGAGTGGCTTAATGTTTGTTAAGCGTCCTGCGCCATCTTTTCGGCCTTGGCGATCGCTTCGTCGATGCCGCCAACCATATAGAACGCGCTTTCTGGCAGATGGTCATATTCGCCCTCGACCACGGCCTTGAAGCTTTTAACGGTATCCTCAAGCTGTACGAACTTGCCTTCGATGCCGGTGAAGACCTGCGCCACGAAGAACGGCTGCGACAGAAACTTCTGGATCTTGCGCGCGCGGCTGACGGTCAGCTTATCTTCTTCGGACAACTCGTCCATGCCCAGAATGGCGATGATGTCCTGGAGCGACTTGTATTTTTGCAGCACGGACTGGACGGCACGCGCCGTATCATAATGCACCTGGCCAACGACGCGTGGCTCTAGCACGCGACTGGTCGAATCGAGCGGATCAACCGCTGGATAAATGCCAAGCTCCGAAATTGCGCGGTTGAGCACGGTCGTTGCATCCAGATGGGCGAACGAGGTCGCAGGCGCTGGATCGGTCAAATCGTCGGCAGGCACGTAGATTGCCTGCACTGAGGTGATTGAACCCTTGTTGGTCGAGGTAATGCGCTCCTGCAATGCGCCCATGTCAGTCGACAATGTTGGCTGATAACCCACAGCAGACGGGATGCGACCGAGCAGTGCCGATACTTCTGAACCCGCTTGCGTAAAGCGAAAGATGTTGTCGACGAAGAACAGCACGTCCTGGCCTTCAACGTCGCGGAAATATTCAGCGATTGTCAGGCCCGAAAGCGCAACGCGGGCACGCGCGCCGGGGGGTTCATTCATCTGGCCATAGACCAGCGCAACCTTTGACCCTTCCGACTGCGGATTGCCATCGGCATCCTTGGCGATAACGCCTGCGTCGAGGAATTCGTGATAGAGATCATTGCCCTCACGGGTGCGCTCACCGACGCCTGCGAACACTGACGTACCGCCATGCCCCTTGGCGATGTTGTTGATCAGTTCTTGGATCAGCACGGTCTTGCCGACGCCAGCACCACCGAACAGGCCAATCTTGCCGCCCTTGGCATAGGGCGCGAGCAGGTCGATGACCTTAATGCCGGTCACCAGAATGGCGCTCTCGGTCGACTGGTCAACGAACAGCGGAGCGAGCGCGTGGATCGGCGCGGTTTCAGTGTGACCAACCGGGCCACGCTCATCGATCGGCTCGCCTATGACGTTCAGGATTCGGCCAAGCGTCTTGGGGCCGACCGGAACGCGGATTTGCGAGCCTGTGTCGGTCACGGTCTGACCGCGCATCAGGCCTTCGGTCGCGTCCATCGCGATGGTGCGAACGGTGTTCTCGCCGAGATGCTGTGCGACTTCGAGCACCAGCCGGTTGCCATTGTTGCTCGTTTCCAGCGCATTCAAAATCGCTGGCAGCTGATCCTCAAATGTCACGTCGACGACCGCGCCGATGATTTGGCTGATGCGGCCTACATTATTGGTGATCGCCTTTGGAGCGAGTGTGTCGGGGGCGGTTGCCATCGGTTTCTTCCTTGCCTTACTTGTTCGCTTACAGCGCTTCCGCGCCCGAAATAATTTCCACCAGCTCGGTCGTGATAGCGGCTTGACGCGTGCGGTTATACTGGATCGTCAGCCGGTTGATCATGTCGCCTGCATTGCGCGTTGCATTGTCCATCGCGGTCATGCGGCTGCCCTGTTCGGACGCTGCGTTTTCCAGCATCGCGCGGAACAATTGGATTGCCACGTTTCGGGGCAGGAGGGCGGCAAGGATCGCTTCCTCGTCGGGTTCATAGTCAACGGCTGCCTGGCTGGTGGATACAGCGACCGATGTGTCGAGTGGCACCGGAATAATCTGCCGACCGATTGGCTCCTGCACCAGCGCCGACTGGAATCGGGCGTAGAACAGGTGCGCGATATCGAACTCACCCGCCTCAAAACGCGCAATGACGTCATCGGCGACGCCGCGTGCATCCGCGAAGGACAGATACTTGATATGGCCAAGCTCAAAATCAGCAGCGATCTGATTGGGGTAGAAACGGCGCAGCACTCGGCCTTTTTTGCCCGCCAGATAAAATTTAACCGTCTTGCCCGATGCAATCAGCTCTTCGGCCTTCCGGCGTGCGGCGCGGACGATGTTGGAGTTGAAGGCACCGGCGAGACCGCGTTCCGAAGTGGCGACGATGATCAGATGAACCTGATCCTTGCCGGTGCCCGCCAACAACTTTGGCGAGGAGGCGCTGACCGTTATCTTGGTCGCAAGGCTCGCCATCACCTTTTCAAGCTGTTCGGCATAAGGGCGGCCAGCAACCGCCGCCTCCTGCGCACGGCGCAGCTTGGCAGCGGCGACCATCTTCATCGCCTTGGTGATCTTCTGCGTCGACTTGACCGAGCCGATGCGGACCTTGAGGGCCTTCAAACTTGCCATTTCTACCTGTCCCCTCTCCCTTGAGGGAGAGGATACGAAGACTTGGCAGCGTGCTGCCTAGTCGAAGTTGGTGAGGGTGGGCGGCCCTCGCGAAACCGAGGGCGGATCACCCTCACCCAATCAATTTGGGGTAAAACCTGCCCCGTAATACTTAGGTCGTGCCAAGGGCGTGACCGACCCCAAACGCTCTGAAGCGAGAGAGTTCAAGTTACGCAAACGTCTTTGCAAACGCCGCTAATGCCGTCTTCAGCGCTTCGGTCGTTTCCTTCGACAAGTCCTTCTTGTCGCGGATGTCGGTAAGGATGTCGGCGTGGTTGGCGCGCATATCGGCCAACATCGCAGCTTCGTAGCGGGTCACGGCATTCACCGGCACCGGATCGATAAAGCCGTTGGTGCCAGCAAAGATCGATACCGTCTGTTCTTCAAACGGCATGGGTGAGAACTGCGCCTGCTTGAGCAGCTCGGTCAGTCGCGCACCGCGGTTCAGCAGCTTCTGCGTCGATGCATCAAGGTCCGACCCGAACTGCGCGAACGCCGCCATTTCGCGGTATTGGGCCAGCTCCAGCTTGATGCTGCCCGACACCTTCTTCATCGCTTTGGTTTGTGCGGCTGATCCCACGCGGCTCACCGAGAGGCCGACGTTAATCGCGGGGCGGATGCCAGCAAAGAACAGGTCGGTTTCAAGGAAGATCTGGCCATCGGTGATCGAAATCACGTTGGTCGGGATATAGGCGGACACGTCGCCTGCCTGCGTCTCAATGATCGGCAGCGCGGTGAGCGAGCCCGAGCCATTGTCGCTGTTCATCTTTGCTGCGCGCTCAAGCAGGCGTGAGTGGAGATAGAACACGTCGCCGGGATAGGCTTCGCGGCC
>JBBQAU010000142.1:0-6448 GCA_038316685.1 Sphingomonadales bacterium | reverse complement strand
CACATGCGCCGCCCTGGGTGACAAATCACCGAGATTGCCGATTGGGGTGGCGACGATATAGAGGCCGGGCGCAAGAAGCGTGTTCATAAGGGGATGTCATGGCAGAGGCTGCAGGGAGACCGCAACGATTCCCGTCGGTGCCGAATCGAGTCGTGTTGGGCTTGGCGGCTTCACTTGCCCTCGCTGGGTGCCAAACAGTGGTGCCGCGTGGCCCGCAAGGCCCGATTGTTGTCGCCCCGCCGATCCAGCAGCCGCTGCAGCAGCCAAGTGTTGACACCGGCATTCCGCAGGATGTTGCGCGCCAGCGCATCGCCCTGCTCGTGCCGCTCACCGGTCCGAATGCCGGCGTCGGCCAGTCAATTGCGAATGCGACTCAGATGGCCACGCTCGACAGCAAGAGCGATCGCATCCGTATCACCAATTATGATACGCAACTTGGCGCAGCCGCAGCTGTCCAGCGTGCATTGGCCGATGGCAATAAACTGATCCTGGGGCCGCTCCTGGCAGAAGATGTCCGCGCTGTCGCGCCGATCGCCAAGCGCGCGGCGGTGCCCGTCATTACGTTTTCCAACGATATCAGCGTTGCGGGCAATGGCGCGTTTGTCCTTGGCTATGCCCCGTCCCAGTCGATTGAGCGGGTAATCAGCTATGCCCGCAGCCGAGGCGTCACAAGCTTTGCCGGACTGGTGCCAAACGGCACTTATGGTGAGCGCGCCTCCACCGCATTGCTGCGCGCGGTCGAGCAGGGCGGCGGGCAGGTCGTGACGTTGCAGACGTATGATCGGGCTCCCGGATCCCTGACCGCTGCGGTCACAAGGCTTGCGCGCAATGCGCCTTATCAGGCGGTGCTGATCGCTGACAGCGGGGCGACTGCGGGCATTGCAGTGCCATTCCTGCGTAAGGCTGGCATGCCCGGGGTGCAGGTATTGGGCACCGATCTATGGAACACCGAAAACTCGGCTGTCGCCGCGCCTGCGCTTGTCGGGGCTTGGTTTGCCAGTGTTTCTGACGGCTTGTATCGCCAATATGCCACCAAGTATCGCGCGCGCTTCGGCACCGCACCCTATCGCCTGTCGAGCCTTGGCTATGATGCGGTTTTGCTGACCGTCAGGATCATGCGCGAGTGGCGCATCGGTGCGCCTTTTCCGACGGAGCGGCTCAATGATCGGGGCGGGTTTGCCGGGATCGACGGCGCGTTTCGCTTTGGCGCTGACGGCGTCGCCGAGCGCGCGCTTGAAGTGCAGGAAATCAAGCCCGGCAACGCGACGATGGTGTCGCCAGCGCCGACAGGTTTCGACAGATAAGCGTTACGCGGGATCGGTGAGCAGCGCGGCGAGGATCGCGTTGAGGACGGGGAGGCCGCGGTCTGTGGCGCGCAGCCGGGTGCCTTCGCGGGCGATCAACCCCTGGGCTTCAAGCGTCACCAGCGCGCGCTGGTTGAGACTCTGGGTTAGACCGGGATTCTCGGTGTCAAAATGGCGCGAAAGGTCCAACCCCTCGCGCAGCCGCATGCCCATCAACATCGCCTCGGTCAGCCGGTCGCCCGGACTAAGTTTTGTTGTCGATTCAATGCCTTGACCGTTACGACCAATCGCGTTCAGCCAGTTTTCGGGCTTTTTGTGCCGCACCGTCGCCATGCCACCGCGACGGCCATGCGCGCCGGGGCCAATACCTGCATAATCGCTGTAACGCCAATAGCTTAGGTTGTGCCTGCTCTCCGCCCCCGGCCGCGCGTGGTTGGAAATTTCATAAGCGGGCAGCCCGGCAGCGTCGGTCATTGAACGTGTAACCTCAAACAAGTCTGCGCCAAGATCTTCACCGGGAATATGCAACCGCCCCGCCGCTGCTTCAGTCGCAAATCGCGTGCCGGGTTCAATCGTCAACTGATACAGCGACAGATGTTCGGTTCCAAAACTGATTGCGCGCGCCAGTTCTGCATCCCAGGCGTCCAAACTCTGTTCAGGTCGGGCGTAAATCAGGTCAAAACTGACACGCCCAAACGCTTTTTGCGCCGTTTCCAGCGCTGCCAACCCCTCATGCACATCATGCGCGCGGCCAAGAAACTTGAGCGCGGCATCGTCGAGCGCCTGCAACCCCAGCGACACCCGGTTCACGCCCGCCAACGCCAGCGCGGCAAAGCGCGCCGCCTCAACCGATGACGGGTTGGCCTCCAGCGTAATCTCGATATCGTCGGCAAAGCCCCATGCATCCGCCGCCGCTGCAATAATCGCCGCGACCGTCTCCGGCGGCATCAGCGAGGGGGTGCCGCCGCCAAAGAAGATCGAGCCCAGCTTACGCCCCGGCAGCAAACTCGCTTCATACGCAAGATCGGTGAGCAATGCCGCCCGCCACGCGGCCTGATCAACCGAGGCGCGGACATGGCTGTTAAAATCGCAATACGGGCATTTGGACACGCAAAACGGCCAATGGACATAAAGCGCAAGCGGCGGCGCGGCGCTGGCGTCAGGTAAATGGAGTGGGGCGGTTTCGACGCGGTTCATCGCGCTGTGCTATGGGGGCTGGCGCGATGAGAGGGAAGACCATGCCAAAGACGTTGATGAGCGCTATTGTATGTGTGGCCTTGCTCGCAGGGTGCAACACCGCCCCGGCGAGCCAGACCGAGCGTCGTCCTTTTGAGGGGCCCGCACCACGCGGTGCCGCTGTGTTCCGCGACGCGATGGAACGCGGCCACGCCCGCGCCCGTGCCGAGGTCGATGTGCCACCACTGCGCTGGGACGACACGCTCGCTGCAGATGCAGGCCGATACGCCGCCGAACTCGCCCGTTCCGGCCGCATGGTGCATTCCAGGGAACCGCGCGGCAAATCCCCGCAAGGCGAAAATCTGTGGATGGGGACGCGTGAGGCTTTTCGCTATTCCGAAATGGTCGGCGACTGGGTCGGCGAGAAGCAATATTATCGTCCGCTCCCCACCCCCGATTTCAGCACGACGGGCCGCTGGGGCGATGTCGGCCATTACACGCAAATCATCTGGCGCGACACGATTGCATTCGGTTGCGGCATCGCGAGCAACCGCAGCGATGATTATCTGGTGTGCCGCTATGGCCCGCCGGGCAATGTGGTGGGTCAGCGCGCGTTTTAAGGCGGACGAAGATGTGTGCGGGCCATTTGTTGTTGGCCAGAAAGTCGGCCATCGTTTGGAGCCGGGCGAGGGGGAAAAGTGGCGTTATTATACTTGACATACCCACGCGAAACTGGCATAAAACCCCTACAAGGAGTTAAGTGACGGTTTCCGCGCTTTCTGCGCCTCATTTTCACAATGAAGAAGCCGCTTTCGCATATGTCGAAGCGCGGGTTTGGCCGCACGGTCCGGTCTGCCCGCATTGTGGCGGCTATGAGCGCATTGGCAAGATGGGCGGCAAGTCCACCCGTATGGGCCTCTATAAGTGCTACCAGTGCCGCAAGCCCTTCACCGTGAAGATCGGCACCATCTTCGAAGCGTCGCACGTTGCCCTGTATCTCTGGTTGCAGGCCATGTACCTTATGTGCGCCAGCAAGAAGGGTATCAGCAGCAACCAGCTTCACCTCACCCTTGGCGTCACCCTGAAAACTGCATGGTTCATGTCGCATCGCATTCGTGAAGCCATGCGCTCTGGCGACCTTGCGCCGTTCGGCTCGGGCGGCACCCCGGTTGAAGTCGATGAAGCGTACTTTGGTCGGCGCAAGGGCGTTCCGGTTGCCCAAGGCGGCGGTCGGCACAAGAACCAGATCGTGTCGCTGGTTGACCGGGCTACCGGCGCTGTGCGCTCTGTCCACACTGCCCGGTTGCAGCCCGGTGAACTCGTTGCCGTGGTGCGTGCCAACGTCGCCAAGGAAGCCCGGTTGATGACCGACGAAGCGCATCTTTACCGCACTGTCGGCAAGGAGTTCGCCAGCCATGAAACCGTGTTCCACGTCATCCGCGAATATGCACGCGGCGACGTGACTACCAACACCGTTGAAGGCTATTTCAGCATCTTCAAGCGCGGGATGCGCGGCATCTATCAGCATTGCTCCGAGAAGCACCTTCACCGGTATCTGGCAGAGTTCGATTTCCGCTACAGCAACCGTGGTGCACTTGGGCAGAACGATGAAGCCCGGGCCGTCACCACCCTTTTGGGCGTCGTTGGCAAGCGCCTTACCTGTGAAACGACTGTTCGCGGAGCCTGATCGCAATGCCGAAGAAAACCGATCCCCCGGAGAGCCAGGAAGCGCAGAGCAAGCGGTTCGAGGAGGCCGCGCGCGCCATAGAAGCCGATGGCGGACTAAGCCCCACAGAGGCCGCTGAAAGGTTTGCGAGCCTCGTCGCGTCGCCTTCGATGTAAGTGACAAAACCCTAAAAGAAATTTGACTGCGTGTCGTTTTTTTGTTAAACTACGCAGTAGCTTAAATGAAAGGATGCGGCAATGACAAATGTGATTTCTGCGCTTAGCGTTGAGCAAGTAAGCAATTTGACGCAACTTTCAGTGCATCAACTACGCGAATGGGATAACGACGGGTTTTTCTTACCTACTCTTGCTTATAAGAACCGTAAAAGCCCCTACAGCCGAATCTATACATTTGATGATGTAGTAGGTCTTCGGACATTGAGCATTTTACGGAATGAGTACAGCGTATCGCGGCAGCACCTGAAGAAGGCCGCTGAACGTCTAATCGAGCACAGCGGCTGGCCGTGGTCGTCACTAGCAATTTACGTTCTGAATCGGGAAGTGCACTTCTACAACCCACAAACCAGTCAAATCGAGGGGGCAGTTAGCGGGCAGATCGCTATGTCGATCCATTTGTCGAGCGTGGCGGAGGATATGCGGCAGAAAGCCGAAAATCTGCGCAAGCGCCCAGCGTCCACTTTTGGTAAAATCGAAAGCCATCGATACACTATGCAGGGTGACCCGGTCATTGCCGGCACCCGTGTTACTGTTTCGGCCGTTAAGAGTTTTAACGATGCAGGATTCAGCGTTGCTGAAATTATAAAGCAGTATCCCAGCCTTCGTGATGACGACGTCCGAGCCGCGATTGATTACGGTGTAGGTTTGACTCAAGCAGCTTGATCTGTCCTACGTAAAACGATGCGCTTCCTTATCGATAACAATGTTCCAACAGCAGTTGCTGTCTATCTGCGTTCGCTTGGACACGATGTTGCGCTCGTAAGGGAGGAACTGACAGAGGACGCACCAGACCCGTTAGTCGCAACAACGGCTATGGAGCAAAAACGCGTCCTGGTGAGCCATGACAAAGATATGAGACGCATTGATCGTAAGATTTCCGTAGCTTGGATTGAGCGCTATCCCAAATTGTGCAGGGTTCAACTGTGCTGTAATGAAGTTCAATCTGCTTTACGTTTGGAGGCGTTCATGGGTTTGATTGAACTTGAGTTCGCAACCCTGGCTGGCGGCGAGACTCCGATGCTAATCGATATAAAAGATCGAAACGCCCGCTTCTGGCGCTAAGATAAGTTTGTGCTTGGCTACGCGAAATATAATAACGCCAACTTTTTGATTCATGCATCAAACCGGAAGGATCGATTGAGTGTCAACCTGTGGCATAGATTACCCGTATTAGGAGGGGTATTTTGATCCGCGTAGTTATTGGGCTTATCTCGACCGGGGCGTTGGCTTTCGCCAGCTATGCGTCCGCCGCACCTGCAAAAACGATTTGGTTAAAAGGCGGCTCCATTAAAAGAACTTGCACAGCAAGTGTCGGCGGAAACCGGCTTATGTCCGGCCCCTGTTCTGGCTTGGGGCACGGCACTACCTTGTTTGTGACCGCTGAACGCGATGGATGCTCTGACGAGTTACAGCGGACAAAGACGGGCATCACCGGCAAAATTTTCGCTTACAAGGACGCATGTGGTGATCTTGAAAACGATGTAAGCCTTGGTGTTTTTGTAGCTTAAGGCATCTGCATGAAAGCGCGATCAGCCACATTTTGCCTGCGTCCAGAATGAGTCGCATTCAGTAATTGCGTAAAACGCGCGTTTTGTGTATTGCCTTCCTTAGAATGCCAAGGAGCGCAAAATGACACAGGTGCCAGCAACGGAGTTCGCCCGCAATTTCGGTCGCTATCGCGAGGAGGCTCAACGCGAGCCGGTCGCTGTAGTGGCGCACAACCGGGTTACCGGCTATTTCGTGTCGGCGCGCGACTATGACGAATATCAGCGCCTCAAGGCAATGGTCCCTACCGCCCTGGCGGTCGAGGAGCTGGACGGCGCGACGTTGAAGGCGCTTGCGGCATCACGGATGGATTCTCGCCACGACCATCTCAACGCGCTGATGGATTGAGTCTTTGTCGCTTCCTACCCCGGAACCGGGCTTGGTCATCCCCTATGCCTATCTGTGGGGGCACGAGCATCGCAAAGGACAGGACGAAGGCCGCAAGGTCCGCCCCAGCGTTATCTTGCTGGCGGTGCAAAGCCCCAAGGGTGGTGCCCCGCGCGTGACGGTCGCACCGATCA
>JBBQAU010000141.1:0-6450 GCA_038316685.1 Sphingomonadales bacterium | reverse complement strand
TCAACGACGGGCAGTGCTGAAGAATCGGGTGGCGCTGCTCGATCCAGGTCACGCCGACCCTGATATTGTCGATGAACTGGTCCGCAAAAAGTTGAACGTCACCCATCCGGATGAGGTGATCGTCCCACTTCCCTGATCCCGGTAACGCCCGACCGGTCATTGCGTGTCGGAGCGAACTCGTCCTATAGCCTGCGCTCCCTGTCTCCAAGGAATATGAGGGTTGTCTTCACATGGCAAAATCCCCCCCGCACGCCCGCAACAGCGAAGCTGTGGTGCCCAATCGCGAACGCCCCCCCGATCCGGCATCCTATCCGGCATCTGAGACAGAACTGATCGAATTTTACCGCCAGATGTTATTGATCAGGCGCTTTGAGGAGAAGGCCGGGCAGCTTTACGGGCTTGGCCTGATCGGCGGATTTTGCCATCTTTATATCGGCCAGGAGGCGGTTGCGGTTGGTCTGCAATCGGCGCTTTCGGATAAAGATAGCGTCATCACTGGCTATCGCGATCACGGTCACATGCTGTTGTGCGGCATCCCACCGCGCGATGTGATGGCGGAGCTGACGGGACGGCAGGCTGGCATCTCCAAGGGCAAGGGTGGGTCGATGCATATGTTTTCGGTCGCCCATAAATTTTATGGTGGTCACGGCATCGTCGGCGCGCAGGTGTCGCTTGGCACCGGGCTTGGTTTTGCGCATAAATATCGCGGCGACGGGGGTGTCTGTCTGGCCTATTTTGGGGATGGCGCGTCCAACCAGGGCCAGGTGTATGAAAGCTTCAACATGGCCGAGCTTTGGAAACTCCCGGTCATTTATGTCATCGAGAATAATGAATATGCGATGGGGACCAGCGTCAATCGCTCCTCTGCCGAAGATCAGTTGTTCCGGCGCGGTGAAAGCTTCCGCATTCCAGGTCTTCAGATTGATGGCATGGATGTGCTGGCCTGCAGAGGTGCCGCTGAAACCGCGCTGGCGTGGGTCCGCGCCGGTAACGGGCCGATCATTTTGGAAATGAAGACCTATCGCTATCGCGGCCATTCCATGTCCGACCCCGCCAAATACCGCAGCCGGGACGAGGTGCAGGCGGTCCGTGAGAAATCCGATCCGATCGATCACGCCAGGAAGCTGCTTGAGGCCGCTGGTGTCAGCGAAGCCGATCTCAAGGCGATTGACCAGGGCATCCGGCGGATTGTCAACGAAGCAGCCGATTTTGCAGAAAGCACCCCCGAGCCTGAACCAGGCGAACTTTATACCGATGTTTTGGTGGGTTCGTATTGAATGCGTCCACCATTCATGGCGGCACCGCGGTTCATGACGTTAGAAAGACTGTTTGATGGCAATCGAAATCAAGATGCCCGCATTGTCGCCGACGATGGAGGAGGGGACGGTCGCCAAGTGGCTCGTCGGTCAAGGCGACGTCGTCAAGTCAGGCGACATCATGGCGGAAATCGAAACTGACAAGGCGACGATGGAGTTTGAAGCGGTTGATGAAGGCGTTATTGCCCAGATCCTGGTTGCAGCGGGCACCGATAATGTAAAGGTCGGCACGGTGATCGCGATGCTTGAGCAAGAGGGCGAGGCTGAAGCAGCGCCAGCGGTGGTCGCGCCGCCAGTCCCGGCACCAACACCTGCAACCCCCGCGCCGGCACCGGCACCGGCTCCTGTTGCGATCAAAGCATCAGGCACAGCTTCCGCGCCGGCGGGCCAGACGGGTATTCCTGACACCATAAGACTGACGCTGCGCGAAGCGTTGCGTGACGCGATGGCAGAGGAAATGCGGCGCGATGACCAGGTGTTCATTATGGGCGAAGAGGTCGCGCAATATCAGGGTGCCTATAAGGTCACACAGGGTCTGCTTGATGAGTTTGGCGACCGCCGGGTCATCGACACACCGATTACCGAGCATGGCTTTGCTGGCATCGGTGCAGGCGCGGCGATGGGCGGATTGAAGCCGATTGTTGAATTCATGACCTTTAATTTTGCGATGCAGGCGATTGATCATATTATTAACTCAGCGGCGAAGACCAATTATATGTCGGGCGGGCAGATGCGTTGCCCAATCGTTTTTCGCGGGCCGAATGGCGCGGCAAGCCGGGTCGGGGCGCAGCATTCTCAGAATTTCGCACCCTGGTATGCAAGTGTCCCGGGCCTGATCGTCATCGCGCCCTATGACGCCGCCGATGCAAAGGGCCTGCTCAAGGCAGCGATCCGGTGCGAAGACCCCGTCGTTTTTCTTGAAAATGAACTGCTCTACGGCCGTTCGTTCGACGTGCCGTCGGGCGACGATGTTGTCGTGCCGATCGGCAAGGCGCGGACGAGGCGCAGCGGCGGCGATGTAACGATTGTCAGCTATTCGATTGGCGTTGGCTTATCGCTCGAAGCTGCCGAGGTGCTGGCGGGTGAGGGGGTTGATGCCGAGGTGATTGACCTCCGCACCATCCGCCCGCTTGATCGGCAGGCAATACTCGACAGTTTGAAGAAAACCAACCGCATGATCGTGGTCGAAGAAGGCTGGCCGACCTGTTCGATCGCCAGCGAGATTATCGCCATCGCAATGGAAGACGGATTTGACGATCTCGATGCGCCGGTGCTGCGCGTCACGAATGAAGACGTGCCGATGCCTTATGCTGCGAACCTCGAAAAGCTCGCGCTGGTCAACGTGGCGAATATAGTGGCGGCGGCGAAGAAGGTGTGCAACCGGGGCTGAACAAAAAACCAGGCAGCAGATACCGCCCGGCGATCCCGCTGGCTCACTGGGTCAGTTTTGCCGAGGAAACCGCTCTTGTAAACAACGCCTCGAGCGCGTCTGAAATATTCTGATCGGTCTTGACCGTGTACATCAAGTCAGGCGAAGCACATTTTGTAAGCTGTGGTGCGATCTTTGGAATGGCGGCTTCTGCCAATCCCCTTTGGTGGGGCTCATCATCGGCGATGGATTCTTTGGTATACTCGGTATAAAGAATAGCGATCTTGATACCGCGATTTTTGATCGTTGTGCATTGGTCGATATGCTGTTGCAGCATTTCAGATCGAGTGCGGCCAAAACCGATATTCTCGCCGCTCATCCCGTCAGTGACCAGAAAAAGAAATGCTTGTGGCGTGTCGCCGACATCATTCGTTCCCTTCCCCGACGTTGCTGGCATCGCAGCCGCCATTCTGGTCAAAATTTCCTCAAAGCTGGTAAAAAGATACTCCGTGCCGCCTTCGCCATTCGGTGGGCGTCCATTGCCCGCTTGGTCGTTCAACCGCACGAGTGCGACAGCCGACGCGGCCGTGCCGACCGACGCGAGATTCGATGTTAAGGTGGCGATCGTCTTAGGATTTGATTTATGATCGAATGTGTACAGCGCCGCACGGTAGGTGCGGTTGTTTGCCGTTGCATAATTTTGCGCGACCGTCATCAAGTTACTGGCTGCCAAACGTTCATCGGTGATCCGTAATCTTATACCCTGGTTGTTGGCCCACCAATAGCTATCCACGAAACTACCATCGCTATTGTAAATACAAATGTCCCTGCCACTTTGCCTGCAATTTGAATTGGGGGTGGGTCTGTTGTTCGGATAAACGAAAGTACCAGCAGCATCGATTTGCTGGCGCATGTTGGCACCGGAGCCAGTGGCCGGGAAACTGCCCTTTACTATCGAAAACGTACTATTATCTCGTATATAGATGCCATAAGTTTGTATTCTGTTGGAATGACAGGCAAACGAGCAACTGACAGTCGAATCGAGCCTCAAAATTCCGGCCGCCGTCGTCGGCAATGCCATTGAGGATGAAGTATCCAGCGCCAGATAGAAATCGATATTGGGTGCCGCTGTCGCCGTCGCGGTAGCGGAGCCGCCAATCGTTACGGTCGACATTCCAATGATTCCGGAAAAGGCATTGGTCGATCTTGCGGTGTAGCGAACTATCGCAGTTCGGGTCGATGTCGCAGTGTCGTTGCCCGTCACGGTGATGTTGAGATCAGCGTTGTTCCAGACCAACCCGGGCTGGCCGACAATCAACACCTGAAACATATTAGTGGCAGCCGTTCTTGCCGTAACGTTTCCCGGCGCGCCCGACAGTTTCATCATTGGCTCGGTCACTGCCGCCAGCGACGCGGCATCCGCAATCGCATTCAGCTTAGTCTGAAGCCGGCTGGCGCGCGAATAGTCAATGGCAATACCCGTCGACAGCGTCAATGGGATCACAGAAAACCCCATGATCATTAACACATTGCCGCGGCGGTCTCCGGAAAGACGGCGCAGCAGCCGCAGTGGTGCCGTAAAAAAGCGAGTCATTATCACTCCGCTAAGTCTTGGTGATGCGCGCAGTGGCGCGGGGATTTAATATGATCTGATCGCGCATCGGGATCGTCCCGATCAGCGTAGCGCCAACATTGGGGACGTAATTGTAATTGAGACTAGCGACGATCAGCCAGGTATCGGGCGTCCTGATCCCGGCGGGTATCGTGAAGTTGCTACCCACAGTCAGGCCAGCACTATTTTTGCCACGACTCCATTCGACGGTCGAAAGCCCGGCTGCGTCGATTCTTATCTGCGATATGGTCATCGTCGCAGAGTCCATCCGATAAGGTGCCATGACTTTCTGGCTGACATTGAGAATAGTGTCGAGATCGGCATCGTTGACCGTTGTAAATTGCGATGTCAGATCTGCAACCGTGCGTGCTGTGGCAGTAACCTTGCGATAGGCCGACAATCCATCGACCAGTTGATATCCGCCAATATAAAGCAGGATCAGGAACGGCAGGCAGATGGCAAACTCAACCGCCGAAGTCCCGCTGCGGTCGAGGAAAAGACGGCGGATCATGTATATGGCTCCACCTTGAAGACCGAGGTCGCATAGAGCGATCGACGATTGGACGACAGGGTCGATAGATCAAAAGACAGCGGACCCTTTTGCACTGACCAAATGTACATGATGGTTACGACTGTGATCGACCCGGGAGTGCCCGGATTATAGCTCCAGCTGTTGGTCACATTGCCGCCTGCATTGAAGGTAAGCGTCGGTGCCGTTACGTTCGCCCCCGAAAAGCTGCTGGCTGTATGGACATCCACCATCAGCTTTGCACAATCCATGAATCTCGGGAGATTGTTGCAAACGCTCGTCTTGAATGCGCTTTGAGACAGCGCTCCCTTCTGCGCTGTCCCGGTAATAAGCTGGCGAACCGATTTTTCAGCGGTTGATTCCAGCGCCTGCTGCGCAAAAAAAACTAAACTCGTCTCAAGGATGGCGATCATGATTGCTGCAAGCGGTGCTATCACAAACGCGAATTCAGTCGCAGCGTTACCGCGGCGATCGCTGGCAAGCCCGCGCAGCCAGCGCGCTGCGCGATCCCAGCAGAAGCGAAGAGAGGCCTGATGCCTCGCAAAGTTGGTTATCTGACGCATAATCTCTACCTTGCCTTCGCACCCTCTCCCTCAACAAAGCGTTAAATCCATGCCCCGCACGCGATCACGCCATGTCAGCTACGTTCTTTACAGACACAGGCCTAATCATGGGTTTAGCGGAATAGTTAATTTGGCATTTAGCGGGTTAGATTGATCTAATGATCCAGATTGCTAATGCTGAATGCCGCTTGGCGCTTGCCTATGTCCCAGCCAATCAACGTGCGGCAATGACGGCGTTATGGGCGCTTGACGAATTGCTGAGTGGCATATTGCGTGGCGGGCGCGCGCCGATTGTGTCGCAGATGCGGCTGACCTGGTGGCATGACGCATTGACGCGGCTCGATACAGCACTGGCCCCGGCGCAACCCGTGCTCGAGGCAATCAGCCGCGATGTCTTGCCCCATGGCGTCACCGGCGCACAGCTGGCGGTGATGATTGAGGGGTGGGAGGCATTGCTGGATGAGGGCGCGCTTGGCGACGTGGCGCTCGCCCAATATGCGACGGCACGGGGGAGGGTGTTGTTTGCCGCTACGGGGCGCCTGCTTGGGGCAAGTGACGATGCGATTGGCGCGGCGGGCGAGGGCTGGGCGCTTGTCGATCTTGGCCTGCATCTGAGCGATCCAGCGCTGGCCGCGCGCGCGCTGGCGCTGGCGTCGCCCTTGCTTCAATCGGCGCTGGCCATTCGGTGGAGCAGAGCGGCGCGGCCTTTGGGAATGCTCGCCCATCTCGCGCGCATCGATGCGGCAGCCGGGCGGGAAACCATTCGTCGTCAGGGATCGCCTGCGCGCGTGGTGCGGATGATGCGGCATTGGCTGACGGGTCGATAGGCTTTCGCGCCGCACCAGAAAGCGATATCCTCGCGCGTTGAAGGCCTTGGGGTGGAGGAACGGACAATGTGGCGATATCTGGCGGGCGGGTTGGGTGTATTGTCGTTGGCCGCAGGGGGCGTCATGCTGGCAAATAGTGGCGGTAAACCTGCAAAGCTGTTGCCTGATTTGCCGAAGGCCTTTGCGCAGAGCGGGGCGGCTGACAGTGATCTGGGCGCACTGCTGCCCGAAGCC
>JBBQAU010000140.1:0-6512 GCA_038316685.1 Sphingomonadales bacterium | reverse complement strand
GTTTATGCAACCTCCAGCAAGCGGATTGCCTGCGCCCTTGCCTCGTTGGTAATCTCTGCACCCGACAGCATCCGGGCAATCTCCTCCCGCCGCGCGTCTTCATTCAGGGCGGTCACGCCAGTCCGAGACACGATACCGTCGCTGCTTTTGGCGATCAACAGATGCTGGTCACCGCGTGCCGCAACTTGCGGGCTGTGCGTGACGACCAGCAATTGCGTATTGTCGGCAAGGCGGGCCAGCCGTTCACCAATCGCGCTCGCCACCGCGCCGCCCACGCCACGATCAATTTCGTCAAAGATCATTGTCGCTGCACTACCTTGTTCTGCGAGCGACACTTTCAGTGCCAGAATGAAGCGGGACAATTCTCCGCCGCTGGCGATCTTGGTCAGCGGTGCGAACGGCGCGCCGGGGTTGGTTGAAATTTCAAACTCCACCCGGTCCTTGCCGCTTGCGCTCCACTGATCACTCGGCAGCGTGACCACCATTGTGCGGAAACGGGCCGCGTCAAGCTTGAGCGGCGGGAGCTCCGCCCTCACCGCAATATCCAGCCCAAGGGCGGCGGCCTTGCGCGCTTCGCTCATCAGTGTTGCTTCGCGATCAAAACGCTTAGCAACCTCCGCCAGTGTGCGTTCCAGCGCGGCAATCCCCTCGCTCCCGCTTTCAATGGCCTGATATCGTGCCGCCAATTCTTCATGAAGTGCGGCCAGATCATCGGGCTGCACCCGGTGCTTGCGGGCGACGGCGCGCAGCTCGAACAGCCGCGTTTCATCGGCCTCAAGCTGTTGCGGATCAAACGCAAGCGCATCGGCTGCGCGATCAATCTGTTCTTGTGCCAGTGCCGTCTCGGTAATTGCCCGGTCAATCGCGGCCAGCGCTTCGCCGAGCAGTTCGTGATCGGGGGCGATCCGTTCCAGCACCCGCGCCGCCTGCCGCAGCCGCGCCAAACCACCTTCTGAACCATCAAGTAAATCGGCGACTGCCCGCACATCACCGGCAATCCTTTCGCCGCGTTGCATGCCCGTGCGCCGAGCGGCAAGAATCGCCTCCTCGCCCGGTTCGGCGGCCAGCTGCGCAAGTTCGGCCACCGCATGTTCAAGCCAATCCCGGTCGCGTGCTGCGCTTGCCAGACTTTCCTGCGCCTGTGCCAACGCTGTGCCCGCTACACGCCAATGATCATGCGCATCAGCGACGGCGCGGGTGTCAATCCGCCCAAACAGGTCAAGCAACGCGCGGTGGCCACGCGGGTTAAGCAGGCCGCGCTCATCATGCTGGCCGTGGATTTCAACAAGATGCGGTGCCAGATCGCGCAGGAACCCCGCCGATACGGGCTGATCATTCAAAAACGCGCGGCTGCCGCCATCCACCTTGACGAGACGGCGGATGATCAGCGGATCGCCGTGGTCGAGCGCGAGCCCGTTTTCCTTGATCAGCGCGGTGATTGGGCTTGCCGGTTGGGGCGGGTCGAAAATGGCGGTTACTACTGCCTGATCTGCGCCTTGACGCACCAAGCCGGTCTCACCGCGTGCACCCATCGCCAGCCCGAGCGCGTCAAGCAGGATCGATTTTCCTGCGCCGGTTTCACCGGTAAGGACACCAAGCCCAGGCGCAAATATAAGATCGAGCGCCTCAATCAGCACCACATTGCGAATGGAAAGCGCGGTCAGCATTGCGGGACGGGGGGGTGCGGTGTCAGCACGGGCTGATTGTTCCGATCAGCTTGATGCCTTTGTCACGACCGGTTTTGCATCCTGGATCAGCTTGAAGGCGCGCGCATACCAGATCGTGCCGGGGAAGTTTGCACCAAGCACGGCGGCCGCCTTCTTTGCTTCGTCGCGCACACCAAGCGCCAGATAAGTCTCTGTCAGCCGCATCAGCGCTTCGGGCACGTGGGTGGTCGTCTGATAATCGTCGATAACCCTTCGGAAGCGCAATGTCGCCGCCAGCCATTCGCCACGGATTTCGTAGAATCGCCCGATTTCCATTTCCTTACCGGCCAGATGGTCGCGCACCAGATCAACCTTTAGCCGCGCGTCGGCAGCATATTTTGAACCCGGATAGCGCCGCGTCAATTCACCAAGCGAATCGAGCGCCTGCTGCGTAATTTTCTGATCGCGCGTCACATCGGATATTTGCTCATAATAGCTGAGCGCAATCAGATAATAAGCATAGGGTGCATCACGATTGCCGGGGTGGACGCCCAGGAAACGTTGGGCGTTCGCAACCGATTTCACATAATCAGCGTCCAGATAATAGCTAAACGCCCCCATCAACTGCGCGCGGCGCGCCCAGATTGAATAAGGGTGCTGGCGTTCGACCTCGTCAAAAATCTGCGCCGCTTCCTTGTATCGGCCACCATCAAGAAACCGCTTGGCGGTTGAATACAAGGTGCCGACATCGCGCGCGACATAAGGGATGTCGCCCTTGGATTTATTCCTGGCACACCCGGCGATGGGCAGGGCGCAGGCGGCAAGAAGCGCCAGCGTGACGGAGCGAGAGAAGGAAATACGCATAACGAGCTTTAATAGCCGAGCGTGAGCCTTCCGAACAATCTTTTTCGCAAGCGCTGTTGGTCACGGTGGATTTGACATCATCCCAAGCGGAACACAGGAGTTTGATGACGGTTAGAGAGACTAACATGCCAGCCACGCAACTTGTCACGCACCGCGTTGAAAAGCCCTGGGGTCGGGAGCGGCTCTGGCCGGGATTTGTCGATCCGTTGCCCGGCGCGCCCCCGATCGGTGAAATCTGGTTCCAACCGCGCGATGCCCGTGTGCCCGATTTGCTCGTCAAATATCTCTTCACCAGTGAAAAACTGTCGGTCCAGGTTCATCCCGATGATGCTGCCGCGCAGGCAGCGGGCTTTCGGCAGGGTAAGGACGAAGCCTGGCTCGTGCTCGCAGCAGAGCCCGGTTCAACCATCGCCATCGGCACGCTTGCACGGCTGGATCGTTCAGCACTGCGTTTGGCCGCGCTTGATGGCAGCATCGAAGATCTGCTTGACTGGAAGCCGGTAAAGGCGGGCGATTTTTTCTATTCGCCTGCCGGAACCGTCCACGCGATCGGTGCTGGAATCACGCTGATTGAGGTGCAGCAGAATCTCAATCTGACCTATCGGCTCTATGATTATGGCCGCCCGCGCGAATTGCATCTTGATGCTGCCATTGCCGTCAGCAACGCCGTCCCGTTCGTTGCGCAGGCTGCGCCGGGACGCGTGCCGGCAGGCCGCACGATCCTTGCTGAGGGTCCCAAATTTGTGCTCGAACGCTGGAGTGGCGGCAACCGCGAAATAAGATTGCCTGCCGGAATGGCTGGCTGGTTCGTGCCGATCACGGGCGAAGGATCGATCGATGGTGTCGCATGGCAGGCAGGCGATTGTCTGATGGTCAATGATCGTGCAGCGATCCTTGCGAGCGCCGATAGCGATATCCTGTTCGCCTATGTTGGCGATCAGCGGCTTTGATCGCGCCTTAACGCCTTCGCGTTAGACATCGCTGATCATGCTCCGTGTTTTGACCTTATCGACGTTGTTTCCCGACGTCACACGGCCCAACTTCGGCGTGTTTGTCGAGCGACAAACGCTTGGTCTTGCCGCACATCCCGATGTTGATTTGCGGCTGGTGGCACCAATCGGGTTGGCGCCCTGGCCGCTTTCGCGCCACCCCCGCTATCGTCAATTCGCCAGCTTCCCCGCACAGGAAAGTTGGAAGGGGCTCAACACCGCCCGCCCCCGTTTTATCAACCTGCCCGCCACTCAAGGTCGGTTCCATGCCCGCTCGCTGGTCCGGCGGTTAATTCCGCTGCTGACGGTCATGCGCGAAACATTCCCGTTTGATGTGATCGATGCTCAATTCTTTTTCCCCGATGGTCCTGCCGCTATAGCGCTCGGGCAGCATTTTGGCGTCCCTGTCTCGATCAAGGCACGCGGGGCCGACATTCATCTGTGGGGGCACGGCCCGACCGGGGATGAGGTGCGAATGGCGGGCATAGGCGCTGACGGCTTGCTCGCGGTATCAGCGGCGATGCGCGACGATATGGTCGCGCTCGGCATGGCAGCGGACAAGATCAGGGTGCATTATACCGGTGTCGATCTGGATCGTTTCGTTCCGGTTGATCGCGCCGCGGCAAAGGCAGCGCTTGGGTTATCCGGCCCGGTTATCCTGTCGCTGGGGGCGCTGGTTAAGCGCAAGGGGCACGCGATCATCGCCCGCGCGCTCGCCGATCTGCCTCGCGCGACGCTGCTGGTCGTGGGCGAAGGCGATGACCGCGCCGCTCTGGAGCGCGAGATTGCCGCAACGGGTCTTGGCGATCGCGTTCGTCTGCTCGGCGCGGTTGATCATGCCACGCTGCAACGGCTTATCCCCGCTGCCGATGTCATGGCGCTCGCCTCGGCCTCCGAAGGACTCGCCAATGCCTGGGTCGAGGCGCTTGCCTGCGGCGTCCCCATCGTCATCCCCGACATTGGCGGCGCACGTGAAGTCGTCACCGATCGTGTCTTTGGCCGGATCGTGGAACGAAACGCGCCAGCCTTCGCGGCGGGAATCGCCGATCTGCTCACCAACCCACCCGCGCCTGATGAGGTCCGCGCGGGTGCTGCGCGCTTTACATGGGCGGCGAACACAGCGGCGCTTTACGATCATTTGAGCGGGCTGATTGAACGTCGGCGGGCTTTTCAATGATTTGAGCGGGCTTAACCCCGCTTCTTCCTCGCCATCCAGCTTTTGGCCTGCCTGTTTGACAGTTCCACAAGATCGCCCATCACCACTGACATGTCGATCAGGTGCAGCCCCCAATCGGGCAGGATTTTGCCAAACACGGCGACATCGCCGACAATCTTGTCGGTCCGCGCGCCACCGGGATTGGGGTTTACCGTTACTGACAGATAATGGAATTTGCCGGTTGCGGTGCATTCGGTGGAAATGAGGCCCGGTGCCTTGACAAACGCGGTGGTAGCGGGCGCGCCATCCCTGGTCCAGGGCCCTTGCGGATCGCTGGCGATGCCCGCCCCGCGTGCGCCCAGATAATTGTCGGTGACGGCCTTGCCCCCCATCAGCGCTGCCGGATTGACGCAGGCCGCGACCATGCCGGCATCGGACACAATGCCAAAGCGGCTAAAGGCAGGCGGCGGCGCATCGCTGCGAAAGCTGACATAGCTGACAAGGCAACCGGTCTGCGTGTCGTTGCGGCACAGCGGCGTTGATTTAAAATCGCCGCCGACATCCTTGCCCTCAGGGACTGCGACATTGGTGCCCAGCAACATCGCTGAAATCAGCCCGGCGGCAACGGGCTTGCCCTCAATCTCTTGCTGGATCAGTGCCTTGAGCACAGCTGACCCCTGGCTATGCCCGATCAGCACGACACCGCGCCCTTTATTGTCGCGCGCCAGATACTGCGTCCATGCCGCTTTCACATCCGCTAGCGCCATCTCCCGGTCAGCGGCCATCGGCTTGCCCGACATCGCGGCTTGCAGCGCGGTGATCGTGACCTGACGGTAAAGCGGGGCAAAGACGCGGCAATATTTGGTGAAGCGGGCCGCTTGAAAGGCGGCGACCTGGGTTTCTTCAAGCCCGATCGTCATGTCGCTGTTTGGCGTCCGGTCGAGCGAGACGGTGGGATAAACATAGAAGCAATCGAATTTGGGGCTGGCAGCGGGCATGAATTTTTCAACGCTGCGAGTGCCATCGGCGGTGATCACGGTGGCGTCCTGCCCGCTGCTGCACGCATCGGTGCGTTCCGGGCGGCACAGCCATGTTGCGTCCTGGTTATAGTCGGGCTTTGGCGCGGGGCTTGCGGCCAGCGGTGGCTGCGCGATGACAGGTGCCGTCTGGGCGGCGGCAGGCGCGGCGATTGCTGCTGCGGCAAGCGCCAAAATGGTCGAGCGGCTCATCCTGTCCTCCTCAAGTTTTTTGTTTAAACCGATGATAGCGCACTGTCCGGGGGCGTCGAGGGGAAATCTCCGGGCTAATTTCAAGGCTCGTTGATCTTGACCTATAAGGCCCCTCTTTTGAAGGGAAGGCGGAAGAGTCGCGCCCAACGAGCCTCGCACTAAAGCGCGTAAAGTGCCCCCACGATCCAGCGCCCCTCTGCGCGCAACACCCCCCACGCACGAGCAGCGGCACGGCTGTCCATCGTCTCAACGCCGATCGCGCGCGCCTCACAATCGCGGATCAGCGCAATCGGCGGATGGATGCGTGTCGGGCCGGTGCCGAGCAGCAGGAATTCAGGCGCGGGATCAATGCCGAGAATAGCGGCGAGCAGATCAACCTTTAGCGCTGCGACCGGCGGCGGCGTCCACCCATCGGCGCGTGCGGGCGTGATGAGTAGCGCGGCATAAACATTGTCATCAATCCGGAATCCGCCGCCCGAAAAGCCCTTGATGATCGGCCCTTCGATTCCCTGAGCTTGCTCCAGCCGCATCAGCGGCGCTCTTTGGGCACCACGCGCTCGACATTACTGTTGGCGATGACGGACTTTTCCAGATTGGGGTCAGCGCGCAGGCCAAGCGTGATCAGCAG
>JBBQAU010000139.1:0-6540 GCA_038316685.1 Sphingomonadales bacterium | reverse complement strand
CCTGCCCGTCCATGCCGTCGGGAGCGCCCCCAAGCCAGCACCACCTGCCCTAACGAGCAGGCCCGGCGAGCTTTGGGGAAGCGGCACGATATTGCTGGTGGAGGATGAGGATATGGTACGTGCGGTGGCGGAACGCGCACTAGCCCGGCAGGGATATACCGTGCTGACAGCTGAACATGGCGAGGCTGCGCTGGAACTGCTCGCCAATCATCCCCGGCCCGATCTGCTGATTTCCGACGTCGTCATGCCGATCATGGACGGACCGACGATGGTGCGCCACGCCCGCGCGCGCTATCCCGATCTGCCGGTCCTGTTTATGTCGGGCTATGCCGAGGAACAATTACGCAAGTCGATTGACCTTGACAACATCGCCTTCCTGCCAAAGCCATTTTCAGTGCAGCAGCTCGCCGAGGCGGCGCGGGACGTGCTAGGCGCGCGCCTCAGCTGAAATCAGCCGAATGACGGCAGTCGCTCAATCCGAAAATAATTTATCGTTCCGGTCTTGTTCTTATAGAACATAAGCGATACAAGGGCCATACGCATTGAACATGCGGCAGGATCAGTCTAGCGACAGGAGCTTCCAATGGCGGCAAATTTGAAGGTCATCGACAGCAAAATGGCGGTATCAACAGACAAGGCAACGACCGAGCGGCAAAAGGCGCTCGACGCCGCGCTCGCACAGATTGATCGTGCGTTTGGCAAGGGTTCGGCGATGCGGCTTGGCTCGAAAGAGACGATGCAGGTCGAGGCGATTTCAACCGGGTCGCTCGGCCTTGATATTGCGCTGGGAGTCGGCGGCTTGCCACGCGGTCGGGTGATCGAGATTTACGGGCCGGAGAGCTCGGGTAAGACGACGCTTGCTCTGCACGTGATTGCCGAGGCGCAGAAAAATGGCGGTACGGCGGCGTTTGTTGATGCCGAACATGCGCTTGATCCTATCTATGCCAAGAAATTGGGCGTCAATATTGACGAGTTGATCGTGTCGCAGCCCGATACGGGTGAGCAGGCGTTGGAGATTGTCGACACTCTGGTGCGGTCGAACGCCATTGATGTTCTCGTCATCGATTCGGTTGCAGCTTTGGTGCCGCGCGCTGAAATTGAAGGCGAAATGGGTGATAGTCATGTCGGTTTGCAGGCACGGCTGATGTCGCAGTCACTGCGCAAATTGACGGGCTCGATAAGCCGGTCGCGTTGCATGGTGATCTTCATCAATCAGCTGCGCATGAAAATTGGCGTGATGTATGGCAATCCAGAGACGACCACGGGTGGCAATGCGCTTAAATTCTATGCGTCGGTTCGGCTTGATATTCGTCGGACGGGCCAGATCAAGGATCGCGAGGATATTGTTGGCAACACGACCCGGGTAAAGGTCGTCAAGAACAAGGTTGCGCCGCCATTCAAGCAGGTCGAATTTGACATTATGTATGGCCAGGGCATTTCCAAGATCGGCGAGATTCTCGATCTTGGCGTCAAGGCCGGCCTCGTTGAAAAGTCTGGTGCATGGTTTTCTTATGACAGCGTGCGGATTGGACAGGGACGTGAGAACGCCAAAACGTATCTGTCTGAGCATAGCGAAATGGCAGACCGGCTTGAGCAGGCAATCCGTACGCGCACCGACAAGGTCGCGGAGGAAATGATGTCTGGCCCAGAACCTGATGCCGAGGGCGACGATTCCGACATGTAAGATTTCAGCGGCGTTTCTCCCCGTCGCAACAACTGGAAAGGCCCGCCCATGTTGGCGGGCCTTTCATGTTTGGGTGCGCGCTCGCAAAGGGGGTGCAGAGCAACGCGTTTTGGCTGCGCTCTCGACAATGCCTGTCCAACCGCTAGCGTCGGACCATATTGCAGGAGGCGCCGCATGACCTTGACCGTCCATCATCTTGAAAACTCTCGTTCGCAGCGGATTCTTTGGCTGCTTGAAGAACTCGCGCTGCCCTATGAGATTAAGCGCTATGAGCGGGACAAGAAGACGATGCTCGCGCCGGCCTCGCTCAAACAGGTTCATCCGCTTGGGAAGTCACCGGCGATTGAGGATGACGGCCAAGTCGTCATCGAAACCGGGGCGATCGTAGAATATCTCGTCGACAAGGCCGATGGACGGATGCGGCCGACGGCCAACCGAGACGATCTGCTCAACTATCGGCAATATATTCATTATGCCGAAGGGTCGATGATGCCACCGCTGTTCGCGCTGCTGGTCGTCAGCCGGGTTCCAATCTTCGGAAAAAGCGCGATGAAGCGGATACAGCCGATGCTGACGGTGCATCTCGATTATCTCGAATCTGAACTTGCCGCGCGCCCCTGGTTTGCAGGTGCCGAAATTAGCGCTGCCGATGTCATGATGAGCTTCCCGCTTGAAGCCGCACACAGCCGGACCGGACTCGACGCGTCAAGACCAGCGACGATTGCGTGGCTCGACAAGATTCATGCCCGACCCGCCTACCAGACCGCGCTCGCCAAAGGCGGACCCTATGCCTATGCCTGATCGCCCAGCAGGCCGTGGCTCGGTGCATGTGGCGGCTCGATCTCTGCGGCGAGCGGCGGGTTCAGCTGCCCCTCCCATTTTGCAACCACCACGGTTGCCACCGCATTGCCCACCACATTGGTACCCGAACGGCCCATATCAAGAAATTGATCGACCGGCAGGATGAGCAACAGCCCCGCTTCCGGGATACCAAATTGTCCCATCACCGCTGCGATCACAACAAGCGACGCGCGCGGGACGCCGGCAATCCCCTTGGAGGTGACCATGAGCACCAGCAGCATGATGATCTGCGTGCCGATCGGCAGATCAACGCCGTAAACCCGGGCGATAAACAGGGTCGCAAACGTCATATACATCATCGATCCGTCGAGATTGAACGAATATCCAAGCGGCAGAACAAAACTGGCAATCCGAGGTGGCACACCAAACCGCTCAAGCGCTTCCAGCGTGCGCGGATACGCGGCCTCCGATGACGCGGTTGAGAAGGCGAGCAATATGGGTTCGCGGATGTAGCGTATGAGTGATCCGGTTCGCTGGCCGATGAAAACAAAGGCGGCGGTAAACAGCAACATCCACAAGACCGCCAACCCGATATAAAAGCTGCCGACGAAAAGCCCAAGCGTGACGATAATCCCGAGTCCGTTGACGGTAATGGTAGCGGCAATTGCTGCAAAAACGGCCAGGGGGGCAACCCGCATCACATAATCGGTAATCTGCAGCATCATATCTGCCAGCGCCTCGGCACCCCTGACGATGGCTGCGCCCTTCTCGCCAATTGCGGTGAGCGCAACACCGGCGAAGACCGAGAAGATGACGATCTGAATGATCTCGTTATTCGCCATCGCATCCACCATCGACGACGGCACGATATGGGTGATGAAGTTACTCAGGCTAAAGGCGGCCTTGTCGAGTCCGACTGTCGCTTCGGGCGGGGGCAGCTTGAAGCCAAAGCCGGTTCCGGGCGCGACGGCGTCGATGACGAATTCAATGCTGTGAAACAGGATCAACCCAAGGCTGAGCGACACCAGCGAGGCCGAAATGAACCAGCCCATTGTCCGCGCGCCGATCCGACCGAGCGCGCCTGTGTCGCCCATATGTGCAATCCCGACGACCAGAGTTGAGAATACCAAGGGGGCGATGATCATCTTGATCAGCCGCAGGAAGATTGTTGTGATGATTGAAAACCAGCCCGCAATTTCCTTCAGCCGTGCCGTTGCTTCCGGCGTGCCGTCGGCAATCGCGGTGTTGAGCCCCCATCCGACGACGAGACCAAGCAGCAGGCCAATCATGATATATAGGGTAAGCCGCTTGGCCATGAACATCTCCGCAATGTGGTATTTGCAGGGAAGGGGATTGCAGCCGCCGGGTCAAGCGCCCTATCCCGGAACTTAATCCGAGCGAGGGGAATATCGATGCGAAAGACCGGTCTTTGGATGGAACGCCGGACGCTCTTGAGTGCTGGAACAGGTGCTGCGCTGGTTGCGGCGTTGGGTGGCGGCGCGGCGGTATTGCGCGCGATGGAGCCTGACCTGGCGGGGCTGGCGGACATGACGGGGGACGCCGCGCCGATCAGCCGGGAGGAACGGCTCAGTCGGATTATGCGTGCGCAAATGCTGATGAAACAGGCGGGGATTGGCGCGGTGCTGATCGAGCCGGGGGCCAGCATAATTTACTTCACCGGTGTCCGTTGGAGCCGGAGCGAACGGCTGACGGCGGCGATCCTGCCCGTTGAGGGCGAATGCTGCATCGTAACGCCGTTTTTTGAGGAGCCTTCGGTGCGTCAGTCGCTGGCGGTGCCAGCCGAGGTGCGGGTGTGGCAGGAGGATGAAAGCCCAATTGCGCTCGTCGCTGGCTTTCTGCGCGACAGGAAACTCACTGCGTATCCCATCGGTGTTGAGGAAACCGCGCGTTTTTTTATATCAAACGGTCTCGCGCAGGCGCTGCCGGACACCCGACTGGTCTCTGCAAATCCGGTGGTGAGGGGCTGCCGGATGATCAAGGCCGCGCCCGAAATTGCGCTGATGCAAAAGGCAAGCGACGTTACGGTCGCCGCCTATCGCTGGACGCACGCCCGCGTTGAAAAGGGAATGAGCCCGGGCGATGTCGGCGCGTTGATGACGGCGGCGATGCGCAAGCTGGGGGGTAGCCCGGAATTCGCGCTTGTACTGATCGGCGAGGCGGCGGCTTACCCGCATGGCAGCAGCGCGCCGCAGCGCGTGACTCCGGGTGAAATTGTGCTGATGGATTGTGGGTGTACCGTGCACGGTTATCAATCCGATATTTCACGCACTTTTGTGCACGGCACAGCAACGATTGAGCAACGGCGCGTGTGGGATCAGGTCGCGCGCGGTCAGCAGATCGCCCATGCTGCAGCGCAAATCGACACGCCGGCAGGCAAGGTCGATGACGCTGTCCGCCAGCAATATGAGGCCTGGGGTTATGGCCCTGGATATCGCCTGCCCGGCACCTCACACAGGACTGGACACGGCATCGGCATGGATGGTCATGAACCCGTCAATCTTGTTCATGGTGAGACGGCGCTATTGGCCGAGGGCATGTGCTTTTCGAACGAGCCTGGTATTTATCTCCCTGGAAAATTTGGCGTACGGCTGGAGGATTGTTTCCACATGACGGCGAGCGGTCCAAATTGGTTTTCTGTCCCACCGACGAGCATCGACGCACCGATGGGGTAATTGTAACCGATTGTAGCAGTCACTACATAATGCTACGCCGGTCCTGATGTTGGGAGGAACGGTGATGATGGATTCGACGCAGATTATGCAGGGCGCGCCAACCACAGCGCCACCGGATTCTCGGCAACTTGGCATCTTTTTGACCATGGGCGTAGTGATTTGGTTTTTGGGCGGCGATGCTGGTGCGCGCGATTGACCCGTTTGGCGCGTTGCAGCCTCCTTATGTTGCGTTGAAATATTTACTTGTGGGCCCGGGAACGTATCCCTTTGTCCTGATCATCCGTCGTGTGGCTGGGCTGCGGGCCAATCAGACATCAAACGGGATATCGGTTGCGACGGCTGCTGCGCTATTGAGCGACGGCGTTGCCTTTGCCTGGTTCCCTGGCCTTTACAGCGAAAATCCGCTGCCTTGGGCCACATCGATCCTTTGTAGGGGCGGGCGTGCGGTTGGTGCTCGGCCTCGTCAGCGATGGTCACAAAGGCGGTCGGACCTGACCGGTGCAAAACCCGCTGCGCCAACTCGCTTTACTGTGCCAGTGCGCAAACATCATCCATGCCCAGGCTCTTGAGCAGGATCATCCCCTCAATCTCGGCGAGCAACCGGGCTGCATCGCGGGCACGTTGTTCTGGTGTTTCGCTGGCGATTTGCCCCTCACCCCAGGCGAGAAACCCGCGACCAATTGCGCCGCCTACCGCGCGATACAGCGGATCACCGCGCGCCGCCAGCGATGCGACCTCTAACCAAATCCGGGCATAAGGCCACATCTCATCGGATAGGCTAATGGCAATCAATTTTGCGCGCACCTGATCGACGGGTTCAGGAGCGCCGCTGGTCTGCGATTCAATCAGGTCGATCATTCTGCTGCTGATCCGCTCAAGCACGGCAGCGACGATTTCGGCCTTGTCCTTGAAATAATAAAGCAACATCCGGTCGCTGGTCTGCGCGGCCTTGGCGAGTGGCCGCAGGCTTGATGCGGACAGGCCCTCAGCAAGGACGTGTTCGACCAGCAACTCTATAATGGCCGCCCGGCGATCGGATGATTTGGTCACGCGCGTCTAGGCCCTCACTCAATCGTGCGCAGCTTTATGCCACAGCTTGGCTAGGTTTGGAATCAATCATGATGTCGCCGTGGCTTTGCAGGCTGATGACGGGTTCTGCTTGAGCGGGTCGCGCTCCCGCCCTAGATCAGCGTCATGACATCGACCAATGACATCCGCCGCTCTTTCCTCGACTATTTCGGGGCCGAAGGGCATGCCCGCATCTCCAGTGCGCCGCTGGTGCCGCACAATGACCCCACTTTGATGTTCGTCAATGCTGGCATGGTGCCGTTCAAGAACGTCTTTACAGGGCTTGAGAAGCGC
>JBBQAU010000138.1:0-6634 GCA_038316685.1 Sphingomonadales bacterium | reverse complement strand
CATCACCTCTGCGGCGGTCATTCCCGCCGATGCCCGTTTCAGCGGGATGATGGATAGCCGGGACCAAATCGTGGTGGCGGGCCTGCCGATCGCAGCGGCGTTTTTTCGCGCGCTTGATGCTGATGTGTGCGTTGATCTTCTAGTCGGTGAAGGACAACGTGTCCAAGCCGGAACAAGTCTGATGCGGATTGAGGGTTGCGCTCGCGCGATGCTGACCGCTGAGCGTTCGGCGCTCAACACCGTGCAGCATCTTTCGGGTATCGCCACCCTCACCAGGACCTATGTCGACAAGATTGTCGGAACCGGGGCTAGCTTGCTCGACACACGCAAGACAATACCGGGGCTACGCGTGTTGGAAAAATACGCGACGCGGATGGGTGGTGCGACGAATCATCGCATGGGGCTTTGGGATGCCGCGATGATCAAGGATAACCATGTCGCGGTTGCTGGATCGATTAGTGAGGCGGTGCGGCGTGCGAAAGCCGCCGGGATTGAACGCATTATTGTTGAAGTTGACAGGGTCGATCAAATTGAACCGGCGTTGGCGGCCGGCGCGACACACCTTCTGCTCGACAATATGCCTCCTCCGATCTTGCGCGGTGCGGTAACGCTCGTGGGGGGTCGTGTCCCCACCGAGGCCTCAGGCGGCGTCCGGCTCGATACGATCCGGGCGATGGCGCAAACCGGTGTCACCTTCATCAGCGTAGGACGCCTCACGCAATCGGCACCGGCCGCCGATATTGGTCTCGATTTTATTGCCGTTCGCGACCTTTAGTGCGGGTTCGCGTTGCGCCCTTTTTCTCCACTGCTATGCTGTAACAGGTTGTGGGGATAACGCATGAATCGACCAAGCTCGATTATCAGCTTTGAACAGTTTTATGGCGGGTATATTTCCGTGGCCATGGCCAGCGCCGTCGTGAACTGGCCTGCTTTTTCCGCGAGCCCTGATCTGCAGCGCGCAACCGAGACGATCGGTGCGTTCTACCTCCCAACGGTTATGGCGGCCAGCTTCGGGTTGCCGCTGCTCTTACAGTATTTTTCGGGGCACCGCCGCAGTGCCATCGCAAGGTGGATCATCTTCGCGCTGTGTGCTGCCAATCTGGCAGCGCTAATGATCGCGCTTGCCTCTGGGCGTTATCCAGATGGATTGGTCGGCGCGCTGGGTGCGTTGGGGACCATGATGTATGTGGCCGCGGCGGCGATGCTGTTCCAGCCGGATGCACGACGCTGGTTTGGGAAATCACCGATATGATGCGCTCTCTGCCAATCAGCATTATTTTGGGTATGGCCTTTTTGGTCCCACAGGCTGCCGACGCCCAAGCTTATCGCTGTTCAATACCCGCCAATCCACCGCGCCCGCGCCCCGATCTGCCAACAGAATCGCAGCCGCGGCGGCTTTTGCCAATTGGCGGCTACACGCTTTCGATCAGCTGGTCGCCACAATATTGCCGAGATAATGGTCGGCGCAGCGCCGCGAAATTTCAGTGCCGCGACAATAAATTTGGGTTCGTATTGCACGGCTTATGGCCTGATGGGGTAGGCAAAACTTGGCCGCAATATTGCCGCCCGGCGGCGATCCTTCCGGCCGACGTCGTCCGCACCAATTTGTGTAAGACCGCTTCGCCGCAGCTTCTGCAACATGAATGGGCCAAGCATGGCACCTGCATGAGTGATGGTCCGCAGGCCTATTTCGCGCAGTCGGCCAAATCATTTTCGGCGCTGCGTTATCCCGACATGGATGCACTATCGCGGGGGCCGCTCACCGCTGGTAAGTTCGCGGCCGCAGTTGCCGCCTCCAATCCCGGCATGGATGCGGACATGATGCGGATTACAGCGAACGGGAAGGGTTGGCTTGATGAGATCTGGTTCTGCCTCGACAAGCAATTTCAATATGCGCGTTGCCCAGCGCAGCAAGGCGGATTGGCGGCGGGAGCTTCGCTCAAAATCTGGCGTGGCAGGCCATAGCGTTCAGCGGTCAACAATAACTGTTGATGGATGCTTTTTATCCATAAATCGTTTGATCATTTTCAGGTTGCGCGAGTTTGACCGAAAGAGGAAATCAGGGATGATGCCAATAATGGGCACCAGCCCCAGCAGGTAATCAAGCCCCACATTGCCTGCCATGCGCGCCACATGAAGCCTCGACATGCCCAGATTGCGCGCCTCCCAAAGCATCCATGCGCCCATCGCGGCGGCAATGGTGGGACCGATACCGGGGACAGCATTCAGCATCACATCGAGTCCGATCTTCCGATTAATTCCCGGAATCGTGATGAGCCCCTCGAGGAGATGTTCCATCGCCTCGATGCGCGCGCGGACCGCCGCCGGGTGCCGTCCGATTAATGCCTTGGGGTCAAGGGGGCCATGGCCGATGCGAGAGGTGTTGTTGCTCATCCCTTCTATTTGGTAGCGGCGCGCAACAGGTTCAACGGGTGCGCTGTGCGCGCATTGGCCTGCCAGCGGCTGAGACGAAGCGCGACCAAGGACCAGCGCAGCGGTCTCGCAATCGGAATGTAGGCACCGTCCTCGGTCAGCGCTGAATCCGCCTCCGCGATCTTCTGTGCCCTGGCTGACAAGTCAGGGGCGTCGCGCGCCTCGTCGATCAGCTTTCCTGCCGCCGGACTGCAGGGTTGGCAGCCATTTGCCAAATACCAGCGCGCGCTGTCAGAAGGCGCAATGGCGTCAATCAGCCGCAAATCTGATGGCGCGTCCAACGACACACGTTTTGAAACGATACCAGCCGACCGAAAGGCGGCACCAACAAACCCAAACAAGATAGTCGATCCTGGTCCGTCAGGCAGTGCGATACGCAATTCGACTGGTTTGACCTGGCTGGTTCGCCATCGGGCGATTTGGTCGCGGGCGCCCTTTTGCCGGTCGCTCAGAGGCAGCGAGCTCCACGCGGGTGCCATAGGTGGCGCTGCAGAATCGAGTTGGGTCGGCAAGATGCGCTCGCTCGCGTTCCATCCCGGGGCATAGGCGGCGACCAGGGCGCTTCGATCAATCAACTGTGACAATGCCACGCGATTTTCGGGCTCGGATAGAAAGCCGTTGCGATTCGTAATCGCTAAGCCAAACAGGCCTAACCCACTATCGATACGCAGATTGGTTGGGGCCACGCCGGTCGATGCCAGTAACGGCCAATCGTCAAAGGTTCCGCCGCTGACCAGATCTGATCGCCGCTCGAGGAATCGGATGATTGCCCGTGAAGCTTTTTCTCCGATCAGCTCGACGGACTGCTCTGGGCTCGGTTCCTCGACATCATCTAGCGCCAGCCGAACCGGATCGAAAGCCGGACGCAGAATTACCCCATCCAGCCGTTTGCGGCTTATCCGGAAAGGGCCGGTGCCGGCGGTGCGACCTGCTCGGAAAATCGCTAATTCGGGTTGGGCAAACACCGTTAGCAACTCAGGGCGAGGGCGGGTCAGTCTTACCTCCAGGACTTGCGGGGTCATTTCGACGATCTCGTCGATGGCGCTGAGATACGGCTTGAGTGGGTTGCGCGATCCGCTTGCGATCTGTCGCCGCAAGATTGCGGCAACTTCCGCTGCCGTAACGCGCAGTCCGTTGCTCCACTCCGCTTCTCGCAATCGGAAAATATAGCTCATGCCGTCATCAATGATGATCCAGCGCTCGGCAAGCCCGGGGGTTATTTGGCCAGCCGCGTCGAACCTGACAAGACCTTGTGCGGTTGAATCGATAAGCAGCTTGTCTGGGCCGCTCAACGCCTTGCGCGAGGGGTCGGCATGGGTTGGCGGTGATCCGATGGCGCTGACGACAACCGGACCATCATCGCGTCGCCGGTCGCATCCGGTGAGCGTTACCAGCGCCAGCAACAGGACGACGGCTTGTTTCATCAGGTGCGGACGAATTCAGGATGATGACGTGCCATAGGAGGATGACAGTGCCAGCTTCGGACGCGTAGCGCCATGGTGCGGATGGCGGGACTTGAACCCGCACTCCCATCCGGGAAGCAGATTTTAAGTCTGCTGCGTCTACCGATTTCGCCACATCCGCGCACCATTGCCACGCAAGCGCATGGCGCAACTGACGTCAAGCGCCCAACCTTGTTCAGAGTGGCTTAAACATTCAATTTGGCGCGCATTTCCTTGCCGGGTTTGAAATAAGGGACACGCTTTGCATCAACATCTACAACCGAGCCGGTGCGGGGGTTGCGCCCCGTTCGTGCCGCGCGTGCGCGGGTCGAAAAGGCACCGAAGCCACGAAGCTCAACCCGACCGTTGTCAGCAAGCCGTCTGATGATCGTGTCAAAGAAGGTGGAAACGATTGTCTCCACATCGCGCGGGGCGAGGTCAGGGTTTTCTTCGATCAGTTTTTGCACCAGCTCAGAACGTATCATCAACCACATCTCCCTCGGCGCTCACCACTGTCACGGTCCTACGTCGTTGGGCAGTCCCTAAGACCATGACAAATTGGTCATAACGCAAACGAATGAGAAAATGAATTACCCCAATCGGGGAAATGGGGACATTGCCGTTTCTCAATGTCCCCATTTTGGGTTGCTTACTTCTTTTCTGTTCGGGCCTTCAACGCTTCACCGAGAATGTCACCCAAAGAGGCCCCGGAATCGGACGAACCATATTGTGCGACTGCCTGTTTCTCTTCAGAAATCTGCATCGCCTTAATCGAGAAGGTCGGCTTCTTTGATCGATCAAAACCGGTGACCATTGCATCGAACTTCTGCCCAACCTGGAAACGCTCGGGCCGTTGCTCGTCGCGATCACGGCCAAGATCGGTTCGCTTGATAAAGCCAGTTGCGCCCGAGTCGCCTGTTTGCACTTCGAGACCTGCATCACGCACTTCAAGCACCGTTACCGTAACAACGGCGTTCTTGGCGAGCTTCGATCCGGCGTCACCACCAGCTGGAGCCGCCGCGCCAACCGCAGGGCCGCCGCGCTCAAGCTGCTTCATGCCAAGCGAGATACGTTCCTTCTCGGCATCAATATCAAGCACGATCGCTTGGACGGTTTCGCCCTTGCGGTGGAGGTTCAGCGCATCCTCGCCGGAAACGCCCCAAGCAATGTCGGACATGTGAACCATGCCGTCGACATCATTATCGAGCCCGATGAACAGGCCAAATTCGGTTGCATTCTTGACTTCACCCTCCACGGTCGAGCCGACCGGGTGCGTTTCGGCAAAAGCTTCCCATGGATTGGCTTGCGCCTGCTTGAGGCCGAGTGAGATGCGGCGCTTTTCAGAATCGACCTCAAGCACGATGACATCGACCTCCTGGCTGGTCGAAACGATCTTGCCGGGATGGACGTTCTTCTTCGTCCAGCTCATTTCGGAGACGTGGACCAAGCCCTCAATGCCCGCCTCAAGCTCAACAAACGCGCCATATTCGGTGATGTTGGTCACGCGACCCGACAGCCTTGTACCGATCGCGTATTTGACCATCGCACCATCCCATGGATCGCTCTCAAGCTGCTTCATGCCGAGCGAAATGCGCTGGGTGTCCTTATTGATGCGGATAATCTGCACCTTGACCGTGTCGCCGATATTCAGGACTTCGCCAGGATGGCCGACGCGCTTGTAACTGAGATCAGTGACATGGAGCAGTCCGTCGATGCCGCCCAGATCAACAAACGCACCATAATCAGTGATATTCTTGACGGTGCCATCGATTACCTGACCCTCGGCCAGGCTGAGGATCAGGCCCGAACGCTGCTCTGCGCGCGTTTCTTCGAGAATCGCACGACGCGAGACAACGATGTTCCCGCGCTTGCGGTCCATCTTCAAAATTTGGAAGGGCTGGGGTATGTCCATCAGCGGGCTAACGTCGCGGACCGGACGGATATCAACCTGTGAGCCGGGCAGGAACGCAACGGCACCATTCAGGTCAACGGTAAAGCCACCCTTGACGCGGCCGAAGATGACGCCCTCAACACGGGCAGTCTTGGCGAATTCGGTTTCGAGCGTGTCCCAAGCGGCTTCGCGGCGGGCGCGATCGCGTGACAGCATTGCCTCGCCATGCACGTTTTCGACGCGATCAACATACACTTCAACTTCGTCGCCAACCTTCAGATCAGCCTTCTGGCCCGGCATTGCAAATTCGCGCAGTGGAATGCGGCCTTCGGACTTCAGCCCGACATCAATGACGGCGAGGTCATTCTCGATCGCGGTGACCGTTCCTTTGACGACCCGGCCCTCAAAGCCGTCTGCGTCGCCAAGTGTTTCTTCCAAAAGTGCTGCGAAATCGTCGCGCGTGGGGTTTGCCGAAGAGGCCATAAAATGAAATTATCCTACGTATATATTTCCGGCCGACCGGTTGGTTCCGGTGGTCTTTTGGCCGATATGCCGCGATGGCCGACTGCCGGTCGCGGCATCCAGCGGGCAGCGTTTCGAGGAGGCATCACCAAAGCGAAAAGGGCGCAGGAGGCATGCCTCCGCGCCTTACCCCCACGAGCAGCCACCCGTCGGACGAGCGCGCGTTAGCTGAACGCCTGCAAAAACGCAACTATTGCCGTAGCGGTCACTTAGGGTTCTGGAGTGCCCCGGCAAGAAACGCCAGCAACTTGGGCCAGCTGTCATGGCGGGCGGCGTTGTTCCCCGCCGGGGTGCCACCGAGGTCGCCGAGTTTTGCAAGCTTGGGATCGTCGGAAGCAACCGGCAC
>JBBQAU010000137.1:0-6786 GCA_038316685.1 Sphingomonadales bacterium | reverse complement strand
CACGCTCACCTCGCGTGAGAAAACGTGACGCGGCCATTCGATGTGGAGTTGCTGATCGCCGGACTTCTTGGAGCCGTCGATACTCAAAGCAACGAAGGCGCCCCTCAGTTTGGCGGCTTCGACAGCACGGAAAAGCTCATCAAGATCGAACCGTTGCGCGCCACAAAGAATTGTCTGCGAATGGCTGTAGGGCGGGTCACAGTAAACCACGCCCCCTTCCTTCGCCCGCGCAATCGAGTCAACGAAGTCTCGGTGAACGAACTTCGTCCCGGCGGTGCGGCGCGCCCACTCGTCCACCCGCTCGTTGAAAATGCCCGGCTTCATCGCCTTGTGCGGTCCGCAAGGCGTTGACATGTAGCCGTCGCGCTTCCTGAAACGCACTACGCCGCCGTAGCAAGCGCGGCTTAGATAAAGCAGGTCCGCTCCGTTGGGCCGCTGGTTATAAGAGGCCTTGATCGTCTCATAACCCTCCTTTGGATCGGCGGAATGAGCCGCGCTCCATCGCACCTCATACCACTGCTTCAAGCCGCGTGGATCTGACTTCAACTGCTGCCAAATCTCAATCAACGGCAAGAAAGCATCTGAGGCCACCGCGCGCTTAGGAAATAGCGTGCCAAGCACAGCGCCCGAACCGATAAAAGGCGCATGATATGTATCAAAGTGGTCGGGGAAGAACCCGATGATTTCATGCGCAAACGCTGCTTATGGCCAATCCATTTCAGAAGCTGACGCTTGAAAGGGGTCGGCAAACGACCCGAAGGTAGGTCGAGCATTTAGTCATCAAAGTTTTCTTGCAGCGCTAAACCAAGATGAGATAGCCAGCGGCGAAGTCCCCGAAGGCGATGGCGAGGTTGCCAGCGGTCGTCGCGATCAAACCAGTGGACAGCGACGGCGATGCTGATCAGGCCAAACGCCTGCAACGCACGCCACGATAGCGCGAGCCATGCGGGCGTGCGGCTCTGCCGACGCAAATGATAGTGCCTGGGGTCGATGTCCGAATTGCGCCTTCTGCTGTCATGGCCCTCTGCCACCATGGACGGCGAAACCGATGAACGCTCAGGTGTTTGCAGTGGATGCCTGCGTATTCTGTTTCGGTGCCTCAAACGTTGCCCAGTCGCCTTCGCTGCCAGGTTGCGGCGGGGGACCAGCGAGGCTCGCTTGTTCGGTGATCGCTCCAGTGCGCAGGCGGTGGAGATGCACCTTGGCGATCATGTTCGCCGATATGGGCGCGGTGATGAACAGGAAGAACGCAATCAACAGCTCGTGCGCCGTCCACACGCCGCGCACCGATTGAAAATAGAGCATCGACGCCAGCAACAGCGAGCCGAGGCCGAGCGTCGTCGCTTTGGTCGGGCCGTGCAGCCGCTCCATCGTCGATGGCAGGCGGACAAGCCCCCAACTGCCGATCAGCACGAATGCTGCGCCGAGCAGGATCAGAGCGGCCACCACGATCTCAATCACGCCAATCATTCGACGATATCCCCGCGCAGGATGAACTTGCAGTAAGCAATCGTACTGACGAAACCAACCATCGCGAGCAGCAATGCCGCCTCGAAATAGGTGTCGCTGCCGGCGATCATGCCGATCAGCACGATCAATGCGATAGCGTTAATGACCATAGTGTCGAGCGCAACGATCCGGTCGCCGATCGCAGGCCCCTTAAACAGCCGCCAGCCGTTAAACAGCAGCGCGAGCGCGACGCACCCGGCTGCGATCTGAAGCGCGATGGCGATCATGCGAAAATCCTTTGCAGGCGCGATTCGTAGCGGGTCTTGATCCGAGCGATTTCCGCCGCTTCGTCTGCGACATCGAGCGCATGGACCAGCAGATAGCGACCATCGGCCGAAACGTCGGACGCTACCGTTCCGGGCGTCAAGCTGATCGTCGCCGCCAGCACAGTGATCGCTTCAGGGGTGGTCAGCGCGACCGGAATCACCAGCCAGCGCGAGCGCAGGTCGCGGTTGCGCCGAAACAGGATCAGCCGCGCAACCTGGAAATTGGCGACGGCAATGTCGAAAAGTACGATGCACAGATAGCCGAGCAGCACGCGACCGAACCGAGCGCGCGGTCGATCGGGCCAGAACGGTTCGGTGAACTTGGGCAGGATCAGGCCAAGGATCGCCCCGAGCACGATGCCGCCAACCGTGATCGTGTTCGCCATCAGCAGCCAGACGACCAGAAGCATGACCGACAGAGCGGGATGCGGCAGGATGCGCTTCATCATCGCGTCTCTCCCTCCAGCACGGCGGCGATATAGCGCTCTGGCGCGAAGATTTGTGCTGCAGTCGCCTGCGCCTGCACGGTCGCCCAGCCAGCGCCGAGCGTCAGGAGGGCGAGCAACGCGATCAGCGCCGTGGGCGCGGCCAGTTCTGCGCGTGATCGGTCGGGGCAAGTGATCGGATTGGCATCCACCGCCGCTGCCTTCCAGAAGATCGCGCTGCCGCTGCGCGCAAAGCCGATGACCCCGACCAACGTCGTGCCGAGCACCGTCGTCCAGATTGCGGCCCACGCCGGAGCAGCGAATGTCGTCTGCAGGATGAATAGCTTGGCGACAAAGCCCGACAGTGGCGGCAGGCCGATCGCAGCGATGGTCGATCCAAGGAACAGCAGCCCGATCGCCTCTTGTCCAGCGAAGCGGGGGCTCGGCACGGTCGCGTCGCCGTATTGGCCACGGCGGCGCAGCGTCGAATCGGCCACCAGGAACAGCGCCGCCCCGGCGAGCGTCGCGTGGAAGAGATAGAAGAGCGCGGCCGCTGTCGTTGCCTGCGTCCAGCACGAGACAGCCAGCAAAAGCGTGCCGGTCGATCCGAGGATTGCAAAGGCCGCCTGTTCGCGCATCGCGCGCGCCGCGAGCACGCCTGCGAACCCGGTGATCGCGGTCAGCACGGCGGCGGGCAGCAGCCAGGGTGCCGGCACCCAGGCGGCGGCCCCGGCCCCGTCGCCGAAAATCAGCGGCACGGTGCGGATCATCGCATAGACGCCAACCTTCGTCATGATCGCGAACAGCGCCGCGGCGACGGGCGTCGTCGCGGCATAGGTGCGCGGTAGCCACAGATGGAGCGGGACAATCGCTGCCTTGAGCGAGAAGACGGTGATCAGTAGCAGCCCGGCGATGCGGATCAGCCCTTGGTCGGCCGCGCCCAGCGCGGCGACGCGTCGCGCGAGATCAGCCATGTTGAGCGTGCCGGTCAGCCCGTAGAGTAGCCCGAGCGCGATCAGGAACAGCGCCGAGCCGACGATGTTGACGACGACATAAGCGACACCCGCCTTTAACCGCGCCGAGCCCTGGCCGTGGAGCATCAGCCCATAGGAGGCGATCAACAGCACCTCGAAGAACACGAACAGGTTGAACAGATCGCCCGTCAGGAATGCGCCGTTGAGCCCGAGCAACTGGAATTGGAATAGCGGATGGAAATGCCAGCCCTTGCGATCGACCGCGGTCACGATCGCATGAACCATAACGATCAGCGCGAGCGTCGCTGCGAGCACCAGCATCATCGCCGACAGCCGGTCGAGCACCAGCACGATGCCGAACGGCGCGGGCCAGTTCCCCAGCGGATAGGCGCGGATCGCGTCGTCCTGCGCGATGCCGAACAAAGCAAGCGCTGCGCCTAGCATCGCGACGCATCCCGCAAGCGACAGCGCCACGCCGACGCGCCGCACCCGCCGCATCGCCAGCAGCGCGATCGGCCCGACGATCGCGGGGATGACGATCGGCGCGATCACCAGGTGGTCGAGGAGCGTCATGGCGCGCCCTCGTCATGGCTCGGGTCGGCGATTCCGTCGACCTGGTCCGATCCGCTTTCGAGGAAGCTGCGCAGCGACAGGATGACAACGAGCGCGGTCATGCCAAAGGTGATGACAATAGCGGTCAGCACCAGTGCCTGCGGCAAGGGGTCGGCGTGGTCGGTCACCCCTTTGTCGAACAGCGGCGGCCGGTCGACTACCAGGCGGCCGATCGCGAAAAGGAAGAGATTGACGGCGTAGGACAAAAGGGTGAGGCCGAGCACGACCTGGAAGGTCCGGCCGCGTAAGGCAAGATAGATGCCGCCCGCAGTCAGCACGGCAACGGCGCTGGCTATCAGGAACTCCAAGCTCATGAAATGGTCTCCGCATCGTCGCGGAGACGGGCTGCACGCTGCGCGACATGGCTGAGTTGCGCCAGTGCCATCATGACGGCGCCGACCACGACGCAGGCGACGCCGGTGTCGAACAGCAGCGCGGTCGCCAGCTCGACCTCGCCGATGAGCGGCACGTGGAAATGGCCAAAGCTGCTGGTGAGGAAGGGCGCGCCGAAGACAAGCGACCCCAGCCCAGTCGCGATCGCTATCAGCACGCCGTAAGCGATCAGCGAATGCTCGCCGATCCGGCGGCGCTCGTCGGTCCAGTTGAAGCCAGAGGCGAGATATTGCAGCAGGATCGCGATCGAGAAGACCAGAGCTGCAATAAAGCCGCCGCCGGGCTGATTGTGCCCGCGCAGGAACATGTAGAGGCCGACCAGCAGCACGAGCGGCAGCAACAGCCGCGTCGCCATCACGAACATCATCGGATGCCGCTCGGGCGAATGCGGGATGTCCTCGCGCCATTCGCGCAGCCGCCGCCCTGCCACACCGCTCGCGGCGGGTTCGAGCAGCGCGAAAATCGCGAGGCCGGCAACGCCCAGAACGATGATCTCGCCCAGCGTATCGAACGCGCGGAAATCGACGAGGGTAACGTTGACGACGTTCTTGCCTCCACCGCCCGAATAGCTGTTCGCCCAGTGATAGGCGGATACAGAATCGCGCACCTCGCGTGTCATGATCGCCCAGGCCGCCCAGCCTGTCCCGACACCCGCGACGATCCCGAGCGCTGCGTCGCGCGCCTTGCGTATCATGCTGGACAGGCTTGGAGGAGTCTTGGGCAGGAGATGCAGTGCCAGCAGCAGCAGCAGAATCGTGACGACTTCGACCGCGATCTGCGTCAGCGCCAGGTCGGGGGCCGAGAGGTGGACAAACGCCAGCGCGATGACGAGCCCGATGACGCTGATGAACACCAGCGCCAGATAGCGCTGGCGCTGGCGTACCACGACGGTGACGGTGGCGGCGATCAGTGCGAACCAGGCGACGATCGCGACGGGCGACGCGGGGAGCGTCAAGCGCGTTCCGGGGGGCAGGCCGCCGGGGGTGAGCGCACCCTCTATGCCGAACGCGACTGCGACGGCGAACAGCGCGAACAGGTACCGCTGAAGCGACGCCGCATGGATCCTCAGCAACACCCGCCGCGTCGTGCCGACAATCGCCGCCATCGCGGTATCGAACAGCCGCTTCGCATCGGGCGTATTGCGGTCGGCGAGCCATAAGGCGATCGGCGCTTGCCGCCACAATAGTAGCGCCCCGAGCGCGACCGCGCCAAGGCTCATCGCGAGCGCTGGGTTGATCCCGTGCCACAATGCTAGCTCCAGCGCAGGCGGGGGACCGCCGATCACCGCGCCGGTCGCAGCGGCCACTAGCGGGCCCGCAACCGTCATCGGGAGCAGACCGAACGCGATCGCGAGCAGCACGAGCACGATCGACGGGCCGAGCATCGCCGCACCCGGATCATGCGCCTGGGCGCCCGCGTCGGACCGCGGCCGGCCGAAGAACAGCCCCACTGCATAGCGAAGCGAATAGGCGACCGACAGCGTCGCTGCGATCGTTGCGAGCACCGGCACGAGCAGCTCATTCCCGGCAAAGACGGTATGCGCGCTCTGTTCGAGCATCATTTCCTTCGATATGAAACCGCCGAGCGGTGGCAGGCCGGCCATCGCCGCGACCGCCAGTGTGCCCAATGTCGCGGTGATCGGCATCAGCGCCGCCAGCCCGCCGAGCGTGCGGATATCGCGCGTTCCCACCGCGTGATCGACGATCCCGGCGTTCATGAACAAGGCGGCCTTGAACGCGGCGTGGTTGAGCATATGGAAGATCGCGACAGCGGCGGCGGCGGGCGTGCCGAAGCCGAGTAACATCACCATCAACCCCAACTGGCTGATCGTCGAATAGGCGAGGATCGCCTTTAAATCATCGCGGAACAGCGCGACGCCCGCGCCGAACAGCATCGTCACCAGCCCGGTTGACGCGACGAAGTAGAACCAGATGTCTGTCCCCGCCAGCACCGGCCACAGCCGTGCGAGAAGGAACACGCCCGCCTTCACCATCGTCGCCGAACGAAGATACGCGCTGACCGGGGTGGGCGCCGCCATCGCGTGTGGCAGCCAGAAATGGAACGGGAACTGCGCCGATTTGGTAAATGCGCCGAGCAGGACTAGCACTAGTATCAGGGGGTAGAGCGGCGATGCCTGCACCACATCTGCGTGCGCTAGGATCGTCGCGAGCTCGTACGACCCCGTCGCCTGCCCCAGCAGCAGCATCCCCGCGATTAGCGCGAGCCCCCCGCCACCGGTGACCACCAGCGCCATCCGCGCGCCCTGCCGCGCATCGGCACGGTCGCGCCAGAACCCGATTAGCAGGAACGACGACAGGCTGGTCATTTCCCAAAAGACCAGCATCAGCAGGATATTGCTCGACAGCGCGATCCCGACCATCGCTCCCTGGAACAGCATCAGGAACGCCAGGAAGCGCCCGGTCGGCTCATCCTTGGCGAGATAGCCTTGCGCGTAGATCACGACGAGCAGGCCGATCCCGAGGATTAGCCCGGCGAACAACAGGCCGAGCGGATCGAGCCAAAGGCTCAGATCGAGGCCCAAAGCCGGGATCCAGGACAGCCGCGCAACCACCGGTGTTCCGGCGAGCACGCTGGGCGCAGCGCTTA
>JBBQAU010000136.1:0-6820 GCA_038316685.1 Sphingomonadales bacterium | reverse complement strand
ACGCCCAGCGAGCCTGTGATGAGCAATGAGCGTCTGTCGATTTGCATGGTCATATTGCCTCCCTTGAACCTGAACCACCGTTCTGCACCGTCGATGTTGCTGCAAGATTACACCATGTTCGCGCGCGGTCCTAACGCCTTGCACGGTTGCTCATGCGGTCCTGATCCTTAGGGTGAAGATGATCGCCGGGTGTCGGCCGTTAGCGGAGAAGACAAAAGCTGTGCCAGTGCTTGTGAGGTTGCGGCCAGTCATTGGCGCGGGTGGATTCATACTTCTGCTCGTTTTGCTGGCAATGCTCCGGCCTGTCGATCACGACGAAAGCCAATATGTTGCAGCGACGGTTTTAGCGGCATCGGGCTTGCCGTATCGCGACTTCGCCTATTTTCAAGCGCCGCTGCAGCCGCTTTTGCTCGCCCCGATTGCGATGCTTGGCGGGCAATGGACATGGCCCGTACTGCGGCTGATCAATACATTTTTTGGCATTATTACATTAATCAGCTGTTATGGGGCCGCGCGGGCTGGTGGCGCGCGACAATCGATCGCCATCGCTGCGACAATGCTTTTCGCCAGCTGCGATATCTTTCTTTATACCGCCGCAATCGCGCGCAATGATGCATTACCTGCTGCCTGCCTTTCCGTTGCGCTCTGGCTGCACCTGCGGCATCCTGGACACCAACGCAGCCCGGTTTCGGCGATGCTGACAGGCGCGCTGCTTGCGACCGCCGCAGCGACGAAAATCTCCTTCGCTATCCCGGCGATTGCTTATGGGGTCTATGCGCTTGCTCATCGCGGCAATCGGCCTGGGCTGGTCGCGGTGGGCGTGGCCCCGATCGCCGTTGCCGTCTTTGGTCTTTATCTTGCGGCACCCGATGCTTTTGTGTTTGACGTCTTCACCTTCGCTGTTCGGGCACCAATAGAATGGTATCGTCAGGCCAATCCGTGGAAGCTGACGTTGCTCGCCAAGGCGATTGATGCGATCAAATTTCTGCTGCTTGGTCCTGCCTTTCTCGCGCTGTTGATGCTGGCACGATCACGGGTAAAACCGGAACGAGCATCGCTGCTGATTATCTTGACGCTTGCCGGCTTGGTCGGCGCGTTATTGCCTTCGCCGACGTGGCGGCAATATCTGATCCCGGTCCTGCCGCCGCTGTTCGTTTGGCTTGCGCTAGCATGGGAGGCGCAGCCACCAGACCGGGCGTGGCGCGTGGCAATGATAGTTTGTGCAGCGGCGGGATGGGCGCCCACAGTTGAGGGCATCCTGCTTGGCGGTAACCGAATGACGATCGCGCAGGCCATGCGCGAAAGTGCAATCATTGGTAAGGCGGCAAGCGCGGTCGGCGTGGCCGGTCCTGTGGCCAGTCTTGCGCCACAGCTATTGCCGGGTGCGGGGTTGACTATAGACCCCCGTTTCGCTGCGGGGCCCTATTATTTCCGAAGCGATCATCTGCTGAATGACGCTCATGAGCAGGCGCTGCACCTGGTATCGCGGCGACGCATGAACCTGATGACGCCTTTGCCGGCGGCGGTGTTGATTGGCGGCGAGGGGCCTTGGGCTGGAAGCGACACCGACGAATTGCCGAGTTTGGAAGATTATCTGCGCTCAAACCGATGGCGTCGCGTGCCGATGCCTTCGGAACGATTCCGCCTTTACCTGCCACCGCAATAATCGGTCAGGCGACCTGACGGCGCTCACCCTCAAGTAAACCTTGATAATAGGTCATAAGCTCAACGGTATGCTCGATATCGGTGCGTACCCTGGTCGATGCGACTTCGGCTGCCCGGCGCAGCAATGTCCGGTCGCGCGCGACCATCCGGCCAATCGCGGCGGCCGCTGAACCCGCGTCGCGCGCACGATAGAGTTCTGCGCTGCGCGGATCAGCAACCTCAGCGCAGCCGCCTTCGTCTGGCGCGATCAAGGGCAATCCCGACGCCATTGCCTCAGAGGCGACCAAACCGAAGGGCTCCCCTTCCGAACCGTGGATCAGGGCATCCGAACTCGCCATGATCCGGGCAAGGCGAAGACGATCATAAACCGGACGAAACATCCGGATGTGCGGCGATCCGGCAATGCGGCGCTCAATCGTGCGACGTTCTATTCCGTCGCCAATCAAAATCATACCCACCGGCAGACTGTCGCCTGCCCTCGACACGGCGTCGATCACGAGCGGCCATCGCTTTTCGGGATGGTGCCGACCCAATCCGAGCAGCAAATGCGCGTCAGGCGGCAGGTCGCATTGGGCAAGCAAGGAGGCGCGCAACTGTTCATCGCGAAGGCTCGGAGAAAAATGACCACGCTCGATCCCCAAAGGCATCGCGACATCAATCCGCACCCCGCGGCGGGTCAGCCGCTTTTGCAGCGCCGGACCGTTGGTGACAACCGCATCATAATGTTCCAGAAAGCGGCCCATATAGCGGCTATACCAGGCAAAAGCGCGCTCGATCCGATCGGGCGATGCAATCGTTTCAAACCACCGCTGAGGATAAGCACCGACATTGTCATTGTGCATGAAAAAGACCTTTGCGGCGGGACCTTTCCACTGGCCCACAATCCAGGCCGGGCGCCACGGCGAACACGCCTCGACGATATCGGGTTGCAATTCATCAAGCAGCCGCGTGATCGGTTCGGCATCCCAGAACATGCCATAATTATGATCAAACGGCAGGCGCGGCGCGGCGACATAGATGATCTTGCCGCCACCGGGTCGTTCCTCAATCTCATCCTTGCGGCCGGGTGCGATCACGATCAACTCATGGCCCATTTCGGCCATAATCGTCATCTTGCGGTCGATATAAGTCCGAACTCCGCCCCCGGTGGGGGAATAAAATTCATTGACGTCGATAATGCGCATCGCAGTTCCTATTGCGCTGGCTTTAGCGGACCAAAGCCGCTGAAGCCACGAAGATATTGCGCGCGGATTGTCACATGGGTTACCTGATTGCCAACGTCGATGGCGGCCATCGCCAATTTGGGGCGGCTCCTTCCAAGCTTGCCGTTACCAATAAATCCCGCCCCGTCAGTCCAGAAGTTAAACTTGTTTTTGCCATCACGGTCATGGGTGAACAACAAGGCGTAATGGCCTGGATGTGGTGCCTTGATGCAGATCGACACCGGCCCGTCGCCCGGCAGGTCGGCCCATATCCGCCGAAAAAACTTGCCCTGAGCAACAAGATCGCGGTCATCCTTTAAAAAGTCTTCGTCATTCGCTGGATAAAGTTCAAGCTTTACGCGGCCCTTGCGGTCTTTCAACCCGACGATGGTCGCTTCGATCGCGGAACCATCATTGCTTCCGCAGGCGGCCGAATCGCTGCCCAATGGGCGCGCGGCGATCAGCGCGGGCGCGACGAGGGTCGCGGCCATTGCAGCGCACAACGAGGCGAGGCGGTCGGTCATTGTGGGTCCTTGAACAGCGAATAGACGCTCAATACGCCTATGAGGACGCCGTGGATGAGCAAGGTGAGGGCGGCCGAGAATGCCATCAAGTTCGATAGCGCCAGACCTTGGCCTATAAATATGATCGCAAAATTGGCGAAAAGAAGGTCGTTGTTTGGCACGAGCGGTAATCTTGAGACGAGCAAACGTCCCGCGGATAACAGCAGCCACATCTCAACCGAGACCTGCGGCATTGCAAAGTGCCACGCGAAGGCCAACAGCACCGCACCTGCACATACCCGAACGAGATGAACCGAAAAGATCCACCACAGCTTGGCTTGCGGGAGCGAGAAGATGCGCCGGGAAAATAGCAGAAATGGCAGCGTTATTGCCATTACAACCACGCTTGAGGTCGCCAATGTTCTGAATTGTCCTGCGGTCAGTAAGTCATAGCCGAAGGGGAGCGCGATCGCAATCATGCCAAGCGTGATGCCATTGCCTGCAACGGCGGAGAGAATGCTGACATCCTTAACCGCGCCGAACGGGGCCGCCACCATCTGAGATCGCTGTCGTGCCCACGCGTAAAAATATGCTTCACCCGAATAGCCAAGCACGGCTTCGTTGGCGATCCGCTTTTTCACCAAAGCAGCCAAACCACCGATCGGAATCCGCCAAAGTCTGCGGAAGATGATGTAATCTGCGATCGGCAGCGACACATAGAGCAGACCGAAAGCCACATAGAACATGGGATTGGTCGGTACGGCCCGGCCCAACCCTGCAAACCCTGAATCGAACAATTCGCGGGCAACCCCCAGGATCATCGCCACGGTCAGCAACCCGCCAAACAGCATTGGCCAGCGACTTTTGATCCGTTCTATCGGCTCAAGGCCGGCGATATCCGTTGCAATCGGCACGGCGGGATCGGCGATATCTGCGCTCATCGAACCATCACTGGATTATGCCGCTCCGTTATCGTGCCGAAACGGCGGTCTCGGTCGGGTGCAATGATGTGCCTGCCCGCCCGCCCCGAAATGCGGTAAACCATGTTAGCGGGTTCCAGCTTGAACTGCCATCGACCGAAAACGTAATGAATTCGGCGCGACCGCCGATATTTTCCCAGGGTACCGGCCCGCCCAGCCCAAGATTCGCAAGCGAAAAACGGCTGTCGGCGCTGCGATCGCGATTGTCCCCCATGACGAACACATGGCCTGCCGGAATCGCAATCGGGCCGTAAAAATCACCCTCGCTGCGCCCGAGCTCAACGATATCATACTGGCGGCCATTGGGTAGCGTTTCGGTGATGATCGGGAGATGACAATAGAGCCTGCCATCAGTCCCTGTGCGACGAGCGTCGCCATAATCGGCTGGATCGCACCGGGCATTTTCATCGACCGGGATGATCTTATCGTGAATTGGTCCACGCTTCACCGCTGTGCCGTTGAGAATAACGACCCCGTCACGGACTTCGAGCCGATCGCCCGGCAGCCCGATTACGCGTTTGATGTAATCCTCGCTCTTGCCAGGTGGCGCGATGATCACGACGTCGCCGCGCGTCGGCACACGGCCGAAAAGCCGCCCCTTCATAAAGGGCAGCACATGAAAAGTCGGCGAAATATAGGAATAGCCATAAGGGTATTTGGTCACAACCAGCCGATCGCCAATCAATAATCCGGGCAACATTGATTCGGACGGGATATAAAATGGCTTTGCGATCAGGCTGTGAAAGCCGAGCACAGCAAGCACTAACCAGAAGATACCACGCGCCTCGCCGAACCAGTCCGTGCCCGGTTTGGCAGGCGTAACCTTCTCGCCCTCGCCAGTGCTTTCCAATGCCAACTCCTCAACCGCCATTGCCGAATATCCCTAAGTCGGCACTGCCTCGATCACGACAAATGCCTGAGCCCAGGGGTGATCATCGGTCAGTGTCAAAAATATTGCCGCGACGTGGCCCTGCGGGGTCATCGCGTCAAGTCTTGCCTTTGCGCCGCCAGTCAGCGCGAGTGTCGGCGCACCACCGATGCCGTTGACGACGCCAATGTCGCGCATGAACACGCCGCGCTTGAAACCCGTGCCGACCGCCTTCGAAAACGCCTCCTTGGCGGCGAAGCGCTTGGCAAATGTGCCAGCGCGGGTGAAGGGGCGTCGGGCCGCCTTTGCCCGTTCGACATCGGTAAAAACTCGGGCCTCAAATCGGTCACCAAACCGGTCAAGTGAGGCCTGGATACGCTCAATATTGCACAAATCCGACCCGATGCCGATAATCACCGCGCCGCGTCCATCGCCGCCCGCATCCGTCGGACGCTCTCGCCAAGACCGAAAAAGATCGAATCGGCGATCAGGCTGTGACCGATATTCAGTTCGCGCAGCTGCGCGATCGCAGCAATCGGCGCAACATTGTCGAGCGTCAAACCATGTCCGGCATGCACTTCAACCCCGTTTTTGGCGGCCAGCGCGGCGGCATCTGCCAATCGGCTCAGCTCTTGCGCCTGCGCTTTCCCCTCCAACTCAGCATATAAACCGACATGTAGCTCTATTACGGGCACGTTCAGCCTCAGCGCGGCGTCAACTTGGCGGGGCGTGGGTTCGATAAACAGCGATACGCGGATATCGGCAGCCTTCAGATCCCGCACCATTGGGGCCAAATGATGATGCATCCCGGCCGCATCAAGCCCCCCCTCAGTCGTGCGCTCCTCGCGCTTTTCCGGGACGATGCACACTGCATGCGGGCGGTGCCGCAGCGCGATTTCCAACATCTCGTCGGTTGCCGCCATTTCGAGATTGAGCGGGATCGTCAGCTCTGCCATCAGCCGGACGATATCAGCATCGGTGATGTGTCGCCTGTCTTCACGCAGATGCGCGGTAATCCCATCCGCGCCCGCTTCCGCTGCGACAAGAGCGGCCTGGACCGGATCGGGATAGGCAACCCCGCGTGCGTTACGGACGGTCGCGACATGATCGATATTCACGCCCAGGCGAAGGATGTGGGTCATCGCAAGGTTCTGCTGTCAGGCTTGATCGGCGCGAGGGCTGCCAGCTCGGGGGGCAAGGATTCTGGGGTGTAGCCGGGTAGTTCCAGCCGAATCCACGGAAAGAATGGCGCGCCAACGTCAGCCGTGCCGCCTATAATATCAACCAGCGGCGCTGCGGCTCGAAACTCGGCGAGTACTTCGTTATCGTTCATCGTTGCATTGGCCCTATTGCTGTATTGGCGCGAGGTAAGGATGTGTGCGAATGAGTGCAACGTAGGGCATAAAAAACTATGCAATATGCTTGAGGCATCGAAGCCGCTTGCGTATAGGCCCTCGCAAACAGGGTGTCTGGATGCTCGAGATGCCGCAATGACAGGCATCATCTGAACAGGTGATAACGGATAATGAAGACGTCTGGTTTCAAATCGATCATGCTAACGCTTGGGCTGATGTTCGGGATGGGCATGGCTGTAGCGCAAAC
>JBBQAU010000135.1:0-6858 GCA_038316685.1 Sphingomonadales bacterium | reverse complement strand
ACTTGCCTCATCACTCGCCGCGAACAGCGCCTGCAGCCGCGCCGCCGGACTATTGACAGCGGGCGCTGCGGTGGTGGGTGCAGACTGCGCCATTGCGGGCAGGCAGGGGACGATGGCGAGCGTGGCAGCGGTCAGCAGCAGGGGCAGGATTGGACGCATGGGGACCTCCGAGAAGCTGTATTGGTTTCGTAATACACGCCAAATAACCAGCTATGTTCCCGGTGTAAACCGGATAGCAACCCTGTCGATCATTTTCCGGCCTTCTCCGTTGCAATCCAGCCGTCAATCTGCCGCTCCAGCACGTCAAGCGGCACCGCCCCTTGCGTGAGTACTGCATCGTGGAAATGGCGCAGATCAAACCGGTTACCCAGTGCCGCCTCCGCGCGCTTGCGCAGTTGCTGTATCTTCAATTCGCCGATCTTATACGCCAGCGCCTGACCCGGCCACGCGATGTATCGATTGACCTCCGCCTCGATATTGGCCGCCGACAGCGCAGTATTGTCGGTCATGAAAGCAACCGCCTGCTCCTTGCTCCAGCCCTTGGCGTGCATGCCCGTGTCCACGACCAACCGGCACGCCCGCCACATCTCAAAGGACAGCCGACCCATTTGCTTTTCGGGCGTATCGTAAAGGCCCATCTCCTTGCCCAGGCTTTCCGAATAGAGGCCCCAGCCCTCGACATAGGCGGTAAAAAAGCTCGCATAGCGGCGAAATTTGGGGAGGCTCAACTCCTGTTGCAACGCGATCTGATGGTGATGGCCGGGCACTGCCTCATGCACTGTCAGCACGGGTATTTCCCAAAACGGCCGCTGGTCGAGATGGGTCGTATTGACGTAATAGGTGCCTGCGATTGAGGCCTCCGCGCTACCGGGCATATAATAAGCGGTGGTGTTGCCCTCGGCGGTCTCGGCTGGAATCTCGCGGATGCCATAGGGCAGGCGCGGCAGGACCCCGAACAGCGTCGGCATCTTCCCGTCAATCTGTTTGGCGACCCGCGCAGAGGCCCGCATCAGTTCCTCCGGGGTTTTGGCATAATATTGCGGGTCAGTCCGCAACTTGGCGATGAAGGATTCGCGCGTTGCAAACCCCGCCACGGTCGCAACCGCCACCATCTCGGCGCGAATGCGGGCGACTTCGCCAAGGCCAATTGTGTGAATCTCCTCCGGCGTCAAATTGGTGGTGGTTTCTTGCCGCACCCGAAAAGCATAATAAGCGGCACCGCCGGGTTGGCCGGCAACCCCAACTTTAGTTGAGCATTTCGGGGCATATTCGCCGGTGTAGAAGGCCAGCAGTTTCCGGTTCGCTGCGTTCAATTGTGTGGTGATGACGTTTCTTGCGCGATCCTGAAGGGCTGCCCATTCCGCATCGCTCGCATCGGCGGGTTTGGCTTTGCTGAACGGCTCGTAAAACCGGGTTTTCGTTGGATCATCGTTGATCACCGCGCTGATTGTGCTGTCGAAGCCCTTCATCGCGGCGCATGACTGGACATAGCCGCCTTTGATTGCCTGCCGCGAGATCGTAATTACCTGATCGTTCAGCGCTGCATATTTGCCGAGCCGCGCAATCAGGCTCGCATAATCTGCCTTGCTCCGAAGCGGCACAACATCGCCAAGCGATGCCACCCCAATGTGCAGACCACCGCGCGCGGAAAACAGGATCATGCGCTGGGCAAAACCGTTTGCTTCAATCTGCTCTGACAGGTTCCGGCGCAACAATGCCTTGTTGATCTGATCAGCCGACGACAGCTTTGCATCGGGGATCGCCTCAAGCCGCGTGAGCAAAACGCCCGCTTCTGCTGCCTGACGATCGGCTGACGCGAGCGAATTATCGCCGAGTTCGGTATCATATTTTCGTTCGCCGCGCGCGCTCGCCTCGACGGGATTATTCTTCAAATGCCAATCCCAATGGTCGCTGATGATCGTCGAAAGATCGTCAGACGGGGTGGCGAGGGCGGGAGTGGCGGTGCCCAACAGCAAACTGGCGAGGATCAGACGCATTGGTTTACTCTCCCGTTGGGCGGCAAAATCGCGGCGTACCGTATCGGCTCGCGCGATAGAAGCATACGCCCAACGGATCAACGCGCGCTACCTCCCTTTGGCCCCTTTGCGCCGCTCCCTTTTTGTGCGATGTCACGCCATACCCGATATTCAGAATCGGTTCCTAAGGAGTGTATTTATGGCCACCGCCCCCGAACTCGATGCACCAGCCGCCGCGATTGAAGCATTTCGCGCGGACGCGCGCGCTTGGCTTGCCGCGAACTTCTCACCGTCGTTGCGGGGCAAGGACAACGCGCTTTCCACTATTGAAGGACCAACCGAGGTGTCGGCTGAGGAAAAGGCGTGGACTCAGGCGATGGGCGAAAAAGGCTGGGGCGTTCCGACATGGCCCGCCGCTTATGGCGGTGGCGGTCTCGACAAGCAGCAAGCGCGCGTTCTCGCCGAGGAAATGGGTCGCATTGGTGCTTGGAACCCGATTGGGGGCATGGGTGTGATGATGTTTGGCCCAACGCTGCTGGAATATGGCAGCGAGGCGCAAAAGCTTGAACATATCCCGGCAATCGCCAAAGCTGAGGTGCGCTGGTGTCAGGGCTATTCGGAGCCTGGTGCGGGTTCAGACCTCGCCTCCTTGCAGACCTTCGCTGAGGACAAGGGCGACCATTATCTGGTCAATGGGCAGAAGACCTGGACTTCGGGCGGCCAATGGGCCGACAAATGCTTTGCGCTCGTCCGCACCGACAAGAGCAAAAAACATGAGGGCATCAGCTTCCTTTTGATTGATATGACCGCACCCGGTGTAGAGGTGAGGCCGATCCGCATGATTTCCGGCCAATCGCCTTTTTGCGAAACCTTTTTCACCGACGTGAAGGTTCCCAAGGGTAATCTCGTCGGTGCTGAAGGGCATGGCTGGACGATCGGTAAGCGCCTCCTCCAGCATGAGCGGCAGAATCTATCGGGCGGCGGCGCGAGCGTGGGCCGCATGTTTGCCGGCAAGGCGCTGGGTCAACTCGCCAAGGAATATCGCGGCGCTAACGACGATGGCACCATGTCCGACAGCGATTTGCGCATGCGGATTGTCCGCCATGAAATGGATCAGCGCGCTTTCATGCTCACATTGCGGCGCGCGGCGATTGAATCCAAGTCGAACCAGGGGCCGTCGGCTGCCACTTCGATCATGAAGAATGTTGGTGCTCGCCTGACGCAGGATCGCGCGGAACTATCGATCGAGATCATGGGCATGAACGGTCTTGGTTGGGAGGGCGAGGGGTTTTCCGACGCTGAGTTGACTCAGACGCGGACATGGCTGTGGGGCAAGGCCGTGTCGATTTATGGTGGGTCGAGCGAAATCCAGAATAATGTGATTGCCAAGCGGATTCTTGGGATGCTTGATCACCAATAAAGCCGACTTTGATCCGCGATCAGCCCTACTGCGAATGATGGGGGTGTCGAGCAAAGTCTGTCGATGAGACGGGGGAGATGCTGGCGCGCGCTAGTATCAGTAAAGTAGATTAGAGGATGCTGCACGATGGCTGTGCTCAACGACGAACAAACGATGTTGCGCGATATGGTGCGCGAATGGGCCGACAATGAATCGCCTGTCAGCGCTTTTCGCAAGATGCGCAATACAGCACCTGACGAGGGCTATGATGCCGCTGCCTGGGGCAAGATGGCGGAAATGGGCCTCGCCGGCATTGTCATTCCTGAAGAATTTGGTGGCACGGCCTTTGGCTATCTGTCGCTAGGACTTGTCCTGGAACAGCTTGGGCGTAACCTCGCTGCGTCACCGCTTGCCTCCACTGCGGCGGCTGCCAGCGCAATTGTGCTTGGCGGCTCCGATGCGCAAAAGTCGGTCTGGTTGCCCAAGATCGCCCTTGGTGAAGTCGTGGCGACGCTCGCAATTGACGAAGGCCCGGTGCACAATCCGGCCAAGATCGCCGCCACCGTCACCGACGGGAAGTTGACCGGCACGAAGGAGTATGTCGCAGAAGGCGATAGCGCTGCGTTGTTCGTTGTCGCTGCCACCGATGGCGTTTATTTGGTCGCTGGCGATGCGGCGGGGGTATCACGCTCGACACGCAAGATGGCGGACTCGCGCAGCCATGCACAAATTCGTTTCGATGGCGCAGCTGCCGAAAAGCTTGAGGGCGTAACCGTAATTGCCGTAATTGATCGCGCGGCAGCGGCCGTCTGTGCTGAAATGTTGGGGCTTGCGGTGCAGGCGTTTGAGACCACCAACGATTATCTCAAAACGCGCGTTCAATTCGGCCAACAGCTCTCAACTTTCCAGGCGCTCCAGCACCGGATGGCAAAGCTGTTTACCGAGATTGAGCTGATGCGTTCGGCCGTAGAGGGTGCGCTTGAGGCGATTGATTCCGGTCGGTCGGATATTGATCAGGCGGTTTGCCTTGCCAAGGCGGTCGCTAGCGACACGCTCAAGCTTGCGAGCCGCGAAATGATCCAGCTGCATGGCGGCATCGGCATGACTGACGATTATGATGCCGGTTTTTACATCAAGCGGGCTGCAGTGCTTGAGGCGATGTGGGGGAACGCCGCCTATCAGCGCGAACGTTTTGCGCGGCTGAACGGGTATTGATGATACCGGCAGCGAACACCTGTCAGTAGGTTAACGTCTCACTCCATTTTCCACCAGACGCTTTTTGGTGTCCCATTTTATTTTTGGGGGCCTTCTGCATCCTATGTCTTTTTGGCAACACGCTGCGGAAAGTTGAGACTTGGGGATAATGGTTTTGCTTGACGGCGCACGCGCCGCGCTATCTATTAGAGTTTACGGTACGGAATCCGCAAAGTGATCCGGCCATCTTGGGAGAGAGAAATGCTGAAGACTCACCTTTTGGCGGCGTGTGCCTGCTCGGTTCTTGCTATCGGCCTGGCTGCACCAGCAACGGCGCAAATTGCCGGATCACCAATGTTGCTGCCACAGGCACAAACGGGCGGCAATGAGACCGAAGATGCGGCGTCGCCCGACATCGTTGTCACAGGGTCGCTGATCCGTGGAGCGCGCGAGGACGGTTCGCTGCCGATCGACGTTATTACCGCGGACGATCTGGCGCGGCAGGGGTCGCCAACGGGTCTTGATCTAATCAAAAATCTGCCAATTTCAAATGGTGTTATTGGTGACGCCAATCAGTTCGATGCTCGTGCGCAAGGGTCAGAAGGCGTCGCCAGCATCAACCTTCGCGGCTTGGGTCCACAACGTAACCTCGTGCTGCTCAACGGCAAGCGCATCGTCAGCGCTGGCACCGGTGTTCCTGTGGTTGATATCAACCTGATCCCGCTGCAGTCGATTGGACGCATCGAAATCCTGAAAGACGGTGCGTCGGCGACTTACGGGTCGGACGCGATCTCGGGTGTGGTCAACTTCATCACTCGCTCAGATCAGCAGGGTTTCCAGGCCTCGGGTGATTATCGCTACATTAATGGTTCCGACGGAGATTATACAGGAACGCTCAGCTTTGGGCATCACCAGGATGGTTTCCAGGTATTCGGCTCGATCGGCTATCAGCATCGTTCGGAATTGCGCGCGACCGCGCGGCCCTTCACCGTGCAGCCCTATCAAAATAACCCGCAAGGTGGATATTCCGGTGGTGGCAGCCCCGGCAACTTCGGTTTTGGCGGAACGCCCAATTTCGTTCGGGATTTGGGCTGCGAGGCATTGGGCGGATTTCGTTCGTTGCCCGGTTCGACGACCGATCGATGCTTCACCAATTTCGGCCAGTTCGATAACCTGATTGAGCCTGAAGATCGCTTGCAGGCCTATCTTGAGACCAAGATTGATCTAACGAGCAATCTCGTTTTCAGTGCCAGCGCTCTGTATGGCACATCCTCCACGCGCATCACGACCTCGCCAAGCTATCTGCCGACCTTACCGCCATCGGGGTATGCCGCGTCCCCGCTCACCACTGTTCCGGCGGGTGGTATCACTACGCTTGCCCAAGCTGGTGGTGCGGGCTTGTTTGCTATTCCAACTTATGCGCCAGGGCTGCGCGATTATTGCGCACTTTTCGGTGCTGCTTCGGGCTGCGTAACAGCCGGTGGCGTTCCGCTCGCGCCGGCACTGGCTTTTCCCGTGCTGTTCCGGCCCTTTTTGCTCGGTGGCAACCCACTCTTCACGGGTCCTGGCAATGACCGAAATTCAGCATTTAGCCAGCGCCAGTCGGAATCGGTCCGCTTTACCGCCGATCTCGCCTGGACGATCAGCAGCAAACTCAACCTTGATTTTGGCTTTACCTATTCTGGCTATCGTCGCGGGATTGAAGGCACGGACACATTTGGCGATCTGTTCCAAAACGCTTTGTCGGGCTTTGGTGGACCCAATTGCGCATTTGCGAGTGCGGCATCGCGTGCCGGTTTGAGCCAGGCTCAGCTGGCCGCCGCTGCCGGGACCAATGGTTGCACTTTTTTCAACCCCTTCTCAACCGCGGTGGCGCGCAATCCGGTGACCGGACAGGTCAACGCCAATTTTGCTGGCACGCGCACTCCAGCCGGTTTCAATCTGGCACCTGGGGCGGGCGTCATCAATGATATTGCGACGATTGACAATTTCTTTCGCACAACCCGCAGCGACACTGATACTCAGTTGATCGTCGCTGATTTGGTCTTGAGCGGCCAAACCGGTATCAGACTGCCGGGGGGCGAAATTTCGTTCGCGTTTGGTGGCCAATATCGCGGCGAACGTTACGCGATCCAATTTAATAATGATGCAAACCTGCTTGTGAACCCTTGCCCAGGTTCTCCGCTTGCGCCGAATGCAATCTGTGCGCAACAGACGGGGGCGCTCGGTTTTCTTGGCACGAACCTACCACGCACAATTTTGGGCCGGGTCTTCGCTGTTTTCGGCGAG
>JBBQAU010000134.1:0-6874 GCA_038316685.1 Sphingomonadales bacterium | reverse complement strand
CGCCTTCATATTCGATGATGTTGCCGGGGCGGATATCAACGCCGCTGATCTTCATGGGAAACCTGTCTGCTTGAAAGAGCGAAGTCGCGGGCTTTAGCGCGCGCGGCGCTTAATGCCAAGACGTGACCAGGACGGGCCGATCAGCGAGCAAGCGCGGCTGCAAAAGCCTTGACCGCCGCCGCCTCGTCCCCGCCCCAAACGGCTTGCGATGCAGCGATAAAATCCGCGCCCGCCTCGACCAGTGGACGCGCATTCATTGGCGTGATCCCGCCAATCGCAACGCAGGGCAGCTCAAACATCGTCGCCCACCAACTGAGCAATATTGGTTCGGCATGGTGGCTCACCACTTTGGTCGCGGTCGGGAAGAAACTGCCGAACGCAACATAATCAGCCCCCGCCTCGCCGGCTTCCATCGCGAGATGGCGGCTGTCGTGGCAGGTGACGCCAATCTGCGCCGCTGCGCCGAGTATGACCCGCGCATCCTTCGGATCGCCATCGCCCTGACCGAGATGAACACCATCTGCCCCAAGCCGCTTGGCAAGCGCGATGCTATCATTGACGATAAACGCGACGTCGTGATCAGCGCAGATCTTTTGCAACGGCTCGGCAAGTCTGGCCGCCTCATGCTGGTCGATATCCTTTACCCGAAACTGGAATGCCGCGACGGGCCCCGCCCCCAGCGCAGCGCGGAGCTGCTCTTCAAAGCCGCCGCCCACGTCGAGGGGAGAGATCAGGTAAAGCTGGCAAGCAGGCCGACGGTCATTGCGCCGGAACTGTAAGGCAAACTCGGGGTCGAGCGGGCCGAGTGGATTATTATCTTCTATCATGGCCGCTGCCCTAAAGCCTCAATCGCACGAACGAAAGCGGCAGGATCGTCTAGGCGGTGGGCGATAGCTGCAATAACGGCTTCTTTCCCGAGCCTTCGCATCATCATCGGGGGATCGATCTTTACGACCACATTGGGAAAGGCGATCAGCGCAAAGTTCCGGACTGAGCGGTCTTTGAACGTTTCGGCGGTAAAGTGATCCATCAGTCCACCAATCCTGTCGATGGGCACATCGACGCCCTTCATCCGCCCGACCCGCATCCGCAGGGTTGTCGCGCCCAGCGTTACCGGAAGGCTTTCGAACGAACGAATGGCCCAGATCGCCCAGCAGATCGCACTAAGGCTTAGCAACGATAGCGGGATGGCCAGCGCTGGAAACCAGACCGACAAAACAGCATGGACCACCACGAGCTCGGTCAAGGCAATCGCGACGAACATCCAGAGCATGGGCGCGACCGACCGGTGATAAGCGAAGGACTCGGTCGGCCTGTCGACGGTCAATCGACCACTGCCAGAAGAAAGCCATCCCATTTCTTGATACCGACCGTTTGAACAGCGGTCGCGCTCAGCCTCGGCTCTGCGGCAACCGCATCGAACAGCGCGCGCGTGCCGATCACGCGGGGGTCGTCGTTTAAGCGATCAACAATCTGCCCTTCACGCACAACGTTATCGACAATGATGGTGGTGCCAGGCCGCGAGAGCGCAATGGCTGCATGCAGATAGGCGACATTGGATGGTTTGTCGGCGTCGATAAAGACCAGATCGAAGGGCTGCTCACCGGCGGCGATCATAGTATCGAGCGACTCAATTGCTGCACCGGTGCGAATCGTCACTTGATCGGACAACCCGGCGCGTGCGACATTATTGCGCGCTACCTCGGCATAATGCGGCTCGATTTCGAGGCTGATCAACCGGCCATCATCGGGCAGTGCGCGCGCCAGACAAATGGTGGAATAACCGCCGAGCGTGCCAATCTCCAGGATGCGACGCGCGCCCGCCATCCGCGCCAGCAAGTGCAACATCTTACCCTGCGCCGGCGACACATCAATGTCCGGAAGCCCCGCCGCAGCATTTGCAGCGAGCGCTGCGGCCAGGACGGCGTCGTCGGCAAGCAGATGATCGTCAATATAGGCATCGACCGCCTGCCAGCCAATATCGGGCGGGTTCAGGCGCTCCACCACGCTCTATTCCTCGTTCTTGTAGATTCGCACCAGCTTGTCGAGCATCGCCATCGCCTCGTCGCGCGGCCGCTGGAAGGTGTTGCGGCCGATGATCGATCCATTGCCGCCGCCATCGCGAATGTCGCGCGCGTCCTGGTAGACAGCGTCCGCGCCCTTGGCAGCACCACCCGAGAATACGACAATCCGGCGACCCGCAAAGCTGCTCTGCACGACATGCGCAACCCGCTTCGCCTGTGTTGAGCCATCAATGCCTTCATAGGCCTTTTTGGCATCTTCCTGTTCGATATGGTCGCTCGGCAGCTTCACCTTGATGATATGCGCGCCGAGCAGCGCTGCCATATGCGCGGCATAAGCACCGACATCAAAAGCGAGCTCGCCCTTTTTTGAAAGCATGCCGCCACGCGGATACGACCAGATAACGGTCGCGATCCCCACCGATTTGGCGTGATCCGACATTTCGCGGATTTGCTCCATCATCCCGAAAACATCATCCGAGCCGGGATAAATGGTAAAGCCGATCGCCGAGCAGCCAAGCCGAAGGGCATCCTCAACGCCGCCCGTCAGCGCCTGATTAATCGCTGTCGCCCAGCTATTCGAGCTATTGACCTTGAGGATCATTGGAATTTGGCCGGCAAAAGTCGCCGCTCCCGCTTCAATCATGCCGAGCGGTGCGGCATAAGCCGAAAGGCCTGCATCGATCGCCAGCTGGAAGTGGTAATGGGGGTCATAGGCAGCGGGATTGACCGCAAAACTGCGCGCCGGGCCGTGTTCAAAACCCTGATCGACCGGAAGAATGATGAGTTTGCCGGTGCCACCAAGGCGACCCTGCATCAAAATGCGCGCAAGATTAGCCTTTACGCCGGGAGTGTCAGATTCATACTTGGCGAGAATGGCTTTCACCGTCGGCGTCATCAATGTTCCCCAAAAAGAGCGCGTCTGGCGATCTGTTAGCGGCGCAGTGCATCTACGGCAACGGCTCCGTCGATCAAAGCTTTGCAGGGGTCAGTATAAGTCGATGCTGAGCTTGGCATCTTCATTTACGGCGCGCCGTTCTGCAGTTTTCTCGGCACGGCTGGCCATCTCGTCCCACGCCTTGGCGGCGCGCAAATAACGATCCCGCACATTGTCGAGCGTCGCGGCGTCGGCATCGGCGGATGCCTGTCTTGCCCGCTCTCGACAGAACGGAGCAGTAGTCGTCATGACGATTGTCCTCATCGGGGAAACGGGAAAATGGGGTATCGGGCGCGCCCAATACCCCAATAATCCGTCAAGCTGCGGAGAGGTTCACGGCGGACATCTTGCCGCGACGATCCTGCTCGAGCTCGTAAGAAACGCGCTGTTCCTTATCGAGCGTGCGCATGCCAGCGGCTTCAACCGCACTGATGTGCACAAATGCGTCGTTGCCGCCATCTTCGGGTGCAATGAAGCCATAGCCCTTGTCGGCGTTGAAAAATTTTACGGTGCCAATCGGCATAGTCTTAGTTCCTTGAGAAGTTCCCGATGCGCCTTCAAACGCGCACCCGGTAGGGCCGATATCAGAGAAGACGGCGCGTCGTCCGGCCCCGGCCAGCGCGCCGAAACGTCAGCCGCGCATAATTGGTCGCTGCGCGAAAGAAGCAGCTATCCTATTGAAAATAAAGAATTGGTATTCCAAGATCGCAGCTCCGCTGTGAAAAATCAAAGGGAGCGCGCATGTCTCTCAGTCACGGGAGGCTAGTGTAACGAACTCGGGTGATGCAATAAGCATAGCACAAGTCGATTGGTCTGTCGCATAAATATGTCGAACTTGACGATCCGGCGCCAAATTCGCACTTTTCCGTTTCGGCACAGCCGTTGGAAATTTGCTGCCATTCCAAACATTGGCGATTCACATCGTCCAATTACCCGTTTAGCTATTTAGGGGCAAATGAGTCAGCGCGGCAACGCCGGGCAAATCCCGTCCTTCCATCCATTCAAGAAAAGCCCCTCCAGCAGTTGATATAAAGCTGAAATCAGCAGCAACTCCGGCATGGTTGAGCGCCGCCACCGTATCACCGCCGCCAGCGACTGACACCAGCGTGCCGTCACGCGTCAGCGCAGCCGCCACCCGAGCAAGCGCGACGGTTGCCGTGTCAAAGGGCGGTATTTCGAACGCCCCGAGCGGCCCGTTCCAAACCAGGGTATGACAGTTTTTAAGCACGTCCCCCAGCGCCTCAACAGCAGCAGGCCCAATATCGAGGATCATCTCGTCTTGCGCGACCTCATGGACGTTGACCGTGCGCGTCGACGGATTGGCCCGCAATTCCTTCGCGACGACGACATCATATGGGAGATGTATCGTGCAGTTGGCCGCTTCCGCCGCTGCAAAAATCGCCTCGGCGGTCTCCGCCAGATGGTGCTCGCAAAGCGAGTTGCCGATGTTGACGCCGCGGGCCGCAAGGAACGTGTTCGCCATCGCCCCGCCGATAATCAGATGGTCAACCTTTTCGACAAGATGACGAAGCACTCCCAGCTTGGTGGAAATCTTGGCACCGCCGACGACAGCGGCGACCGGGTGCTCGGGATGGCCCAGTGCCTTGTTCAGCGCATCAAGTTCTGCCTGCATTGATCGACCGGCAAAGGCTGGCAGGGCGTGCGCCAGACCCTCGGTCGAGGCGTGCGCCCGGTGCGCCGCCGAAAACGCATCATTGACGTAAAGGTCGCCGAGGGCGGCAAAGCGCGCGATCACCGCTGGGTCATTTTGCTTCTCACCCGCAAAGAAACGGGTGTTTTCAAGTAACGCAATGTCGCCCGGCGCGAGCGAACTGACCGCATCGGCTGCATCGTCCCAATCGATGAAGTGCACGGGCCGTCCAAGAACTGTCCCATAGGGCTTGGCCATCGGGGCCAGCGACAGTGCCGGATCAGGCCCCTCAGGCCGACCGAAATGAGAAAGGATCAGCACGATTGCGCCGCGATCCGCCAATTCGGCGACGGTGACCACGCTGGCACGGAAACGCATGTCGTCCGTAACAACGCCGTCGGCCATCGGGACATTCAGATCTTCACGAACCAAAACGCGCTTACCAGAAATATCGCCCATGTCATCGAGCGTACGATATGCCTTCACGTCTGGTCCCCCGGTCGCCAGCCTTTCGATTACAGGAACGCCGCCATTACTTTGGCAGTATCAACCATCCGGCTGGAGAAGCCCCATTCATTGTCATACCAGCTTACAACCCGGACGAGCTTGCCATCGATCACGGCGGTTTCAAGACTATCGACTGTGGAAGATGCCTGATTATGCATCAGGTCGATGGATACCAAAGGTTCATCAGTATATTCCAGAATACCCTTCAGCGGACCGCTCTGCGATGCAGCCTTCAGGATGGCATTTACTTCATCGCGGGTCGTGTCACGCTTCGGCGTAAAGGTCAGATCGATCAGACTAACGTCGGGTGTCGGCACGCGGATTGCCGATCCGTCAAGCTTACCCTTCAATTCCGGCAGCACCTCGCCCACCGCGCGGGCAGCCCCGGTCGTGGTTGGGATTATCGACATCCCCGCTGCACGAGCACGACGCAGGTCGCTATGAACCTGATCCAATATCTTCTGGTCGTTGGTATAGGCATGAACCGTCGTCATCAGCCCGCGTTCGATGCCAATCGCGTCATTCAGCACCTTGGCAACCGGCGCAAGGCAATTGGTGGTGCATGATGCATTTGAAACAATGACATGATCGGCGGTCAGCTTATCATGATTAACTCCAAAAACTACGGTCAGATCGACGTCCTTGCCGGGCGCCGAGATCAGCACCTTCTTGGCGCCGGCATCGAGGTGCTTTTGGCAGCTCTCCCGATCAGTAAAGAAGCCGGTGCATTCGAGCACCAGATCAACACCCAGTTCCTTATGAGGCAAATTCGCCGGATCACGCTGCGCGGTGACGCGGATACGCTTGCCATCGATCACCAGATCATTGCCATCTGCCATAACGGTGCCGGGATATTTTCCGTGGACACTGTCGCGCGCGAACAGCCAGGCATTGGATTTCGCGTCTGCCAGATCATTGATCGCAACGAGTTCAAGGCCAGTATCGCCCTGCTCAAGCATTGCGCGCGCCACCAGCCGCCCAATCCGCCCGAAACCGTTAATCGCAACCTTGACCGTCATCAAATTTTCTCCGTCACTTCTTCAACTTGTCGATGATCTGCGGCGTGATCGCGTCTGCGGTCAGCCCAAATAGGCGATACAGATCGTCGATCGGGGCTGATGCGCCAAAACTGTCAATCCCAAAACGCAGACCATCGGCGGTGTAGCGCTCCCACCCCATTGTCGTGCCTGCCTCGATTGAGACACGCAGCGCCTCTGACCCAAGCACATCATCCCGATAGGCCGCGCTTTGTCGATCGAAGCGTTCCCAGCAGGGCATCGAAACGACATCCGCCCCGATGTCGCGTGCTTCAAGCTCGTCGGCGACCGACACCGCAAGCGCGACTTCCGATCCGCTGGCGATCAGCACAACCTGCCGCGCCGCCTTGGCCGCACGCAGGCGATAGCCACCGCGCGCCGACCAATTATGATCGGCATCAGTGCGAAGCTGCGGCAAGTTCTGTCGGGATAATGCCAGGAGCGATGGCCCATCGGCTTTCTCTAGCGCCAGCGCCCAACACTCGGCGGTCTCAATGGCGTCGCACGGGCGATAAACGTCGAGATCGGGGATGAGGCGTAGCGACATGATCTGCTCAATCGGCTGGTGCGTTGGCCCATCCTCACCGACGCCGATCGAATCATGCGTCATGACATAAACAACGCGCGCTTTTTGAAGCGCCGACAGCCGGATCGCCGGTCGACAATAATCCGAAAAAATCAGGAAGGTGCCGCCATAAGGAATTATTCCGCCATGCAGAGC
>JBBQAU010000133.1:0-6874 GCA_038316685.1 Sphingomonadales bacterium | reverse complement strand
GCATCACGCCCCCAAACCCGCCAAGGCCGCATGACTGATCCCATCCTGACCACCGCCAAATCGACCAAACCTCGTCCAGGCCTGGGCCGTGGCCTGAGCGCCCTGATGGGTGATTTGGCGCGCGAAGAGCCGATTGATGTTGGGGCAAACCCGGGTCCTGGCCTTAGAATGCTGCCGGTCGGATCGATCACCCCGCATCCCGGCCAGCCACGGCGGCGGTTTGATGAGGCTGCACTTGACGAACTGGCAAAGTCGATTGAGTCGCGCGGCGTCATCCAGCCGATTGTGGTGCGGCCGCTTGGTAAGGGGTTTCAGATTGTCGCGGGCGAACGGCGCTGGCGCGCGGCACAACGCGCAAGGCTTCACGAGATTCCGGTGATCATCCGTGATTTTGACGATGCCGAGACGCTGGAAATTGCGCTTGTCGAGAATATTCAGCGGCAGGACCTGAACGCAATCGAAGAGGCGGAGGCTTATGCCCGGTTGATCGAGGATTTTGGCCATACGCAGGATGCGCTTGCCCGCATCGTCAACAAATCACGCAGCCATGTCGCCAATCTGATGCGGCTGCTTGAGCTGCCCGCGCCGGTGCAGGCGCGCGTTGTCGAGGGCACCCTGACGATGGGCCATGCGCGCGCGTTGATCGGCGCTCCCGATGTTGCAGCACTCGCAGACCAGGTCGTCAACAAAGGCCTGTCGGTGCGTGATACCGAAAAATTGGTGCGCGCCGCAAAGTCGAGTGGAAAGCCTCCACGAAGTCGCGGCGCTGATGTCCCCGATCATGATGTGCGCGCGCTGGAGAACCAGCTCGCCGATCTGCTCGGCTTATCGGTTAAGATTGTGTTTGGAAGTAAAGGCGGATCTGTGCTGCTCAACTATTCAACGCTCGATCAGCTCGATCTGATTTGCCAACGACTAACGGGCGAAAAAGTATAACGCCTGATAACACCGCTCTAAACCGTTACTCCGAAGGCAACTTCCCCCAACACAAGGCCGGGGTCGCAATGACGAGGAGGTGTTTGCTGTTATCAGGCTCTTGAATTCAGACCGCCTTTCCAGCGCGTGCGATGATCAGGCAAACCGATTCGGCGATCACTTTACCCGCATTGTTTGATCCCATGATCGCGCGTTCGGCCTCGCGGACACGATCAATCGCGCGGCTGAGCCGTGGTGGGCTCCACACCCGCAACGCGCGCGCCGTAGCGGGTTTCTCGCGGAAGAAAATGCGGTGCCTTTCGATGGTGTCTTCGATCTGCGCGCCCGCCATCACCTCCGCCTGGAGTTCAGCGATCACCATCAAGCGTCGTACCAATGCCCGCAGCACCGGGATTGGCGAAACGCCAGCCTCCCAAAGTCGCGAAAGTTCATTCCCCAACTGACGCGGCTCGCCGCCGATCACGGCCTCGACCGCGCGCGAAATTTCTGCTTCGCCGAGATCGGCGCCAATGGCGTCAATCGCTGCATCATCGAGCGTACCGGGGCGTTCGGGCGCGGTATCGAGATACAGCGCGATCTTTTCGATCTCACGCGTCAGGATTGCGCGATCGCCGCCGCTTGCGAGGACGAGGCGGCGCGCGCTCTGGCCGACAGTGCGCATGCCATGCTCGCTCGCAATCGCGCTGGCCAATCGATCCGCGTCAGAACTGTTCATCGGATAACAGGCAAAACTGTGCACGGCAGCGGATGTGTTGGCGAGTTTGACGACCTTGCCCGATGTTTTGAGACCGGTGCCGAGCGCCACGACCGGATTGCCAGCGCAATCAGCGTTGAGCAGCAGCGTCAGCGCTTCAAGGCTTTCCTCGCCGACCTGCGTTACACGAATGTGGCGCGTGGTGCCAAACAGCGACATTGAAGCCGCTTCAGCCGCTAGTCGCCCCGGATCGCCTTTCAGCACAGCGCCGTCGAGATCAACGCGCTCGGCGTCGGGGCCCATCGCGCGGGCAAGGCGCGCGGCCCATTCACCCGCTTCGGACTCGTCGGGACCGTGGAGCAGGTAAAGTCGGATGGCGGGGTTCGCGCTGTCAATTGCGGCCCGCAATTGTGGCGCTTTGACGATCATGGTGGCGTGGTGCCGGTGCGGTTCGCATAAAGCGCAATCCGGGCGACAATCTGATCAGCGATGATGGTCGACAAGCGTTCCAGTGCGGTGTTTTCAGCCGCAATCGTGGCATATTCAGAACCGACGACGTCAATTCCGGCATCTGAACCCGCTGTGGAATCAAGCAGCACCGCGCCGTTGGAAAGGTCAATGAGCTGATAGCGCGCGCGCAATGTGCGCCGTTCGCGCGTAACGGTATCGTCGCCGCGCACGCCCAGGCCTGAAATCTTGTCATCAAGCCTGACCTCAAGGCGGTAGAGCGGGCTCGACCCAGCATTACTTGGCAGTTTGTCGCGCACGGCATTGCCGACCAGCCAGCCCGATTGACCCGCAATCGGCGCAACCTCGACATGGCTGAGCATCGATGCAATCGGCCCGCTGCCGCCGTCGCCGTAAAGCGGTCGCAGCCCGCACGCGCTGAGCAGCAGCGCCATACCGAGGATCTGCGACGAGCGGGTCATGCGACGAGGTTCACAAGACGGTCAGGCACGACGATGATCTTGCGCGGCGTCACGCCGTCCAGCAGCCTGGTGATCTTGTCGAGCGAAAGAGCCGCTTTTTCAACCATTTCCTTATCGCTACCGCGCGGCATAATCAGCGTGTCGCGCAACTTTCCGTTGATCTGGATGGCGATGGTCACCTCGTCATCGATCAGCATCGCCGAATCAACCTGCGGCCAGGGGACGTCAGCGATCAGGCCTTTGCCACCGCGTAACGCCCAGGCCTCCTCGGCCAAATGCGGGGCCATTGGGGCGACGAGCCTGAGCAGCGCATCAATCGCCCGGTCACGCGCGGCCGAAGGGTCGGCGCGCTCGATCGCATTGGACAGTTCATAGATCCGCGCAACCGCCTTGTTAAAGGCGAGCGCCTCGATATCGCCAGCAATGCCAGCGATCGTGCGGTGGGTTTTGCGGTCAAGCGCGATATCATCGCCTGTGGCGGGCGTGTCAGATGGCTGAAACACGCGCCACAGCCGTTGAATAAAGCGCCATGATCCCTCAATCCCCGATTCGCTCCACGGCAGATCGCGTTCGGGCGGGCTGTCGGACAGCACGAACCAGCGCACCGCATCCGCGCCATATTGTTCGACAATTGGTTCCGGGTCGACGGTGTTCTTCTTGGATTTGGACATTTTCTCGACGCGGCCCACCTCGACGGGTGCGCGCGTTGCGACGGTGACCATGACGCCATCTTCGCTGATGACTTCATCGGGCGAGAGCCACTGACCGCTTACATCCTTATACGTTTCGTGCGTCACCATGCCTTGCGTGAACAGCCCGGCAAAGGGTTCCTTGATGTCAAGCTGCCCGATCCGTTCAAGCGCGCGCGTCCAGAAACGCGCGTAGAGCAAGTGCAGGATCGCGTGTTCAACGCCGCCAATATATTGCCCAACCGGCAGCCAGCGCGCGACCGCATCACGATCAAACGGCTTGTCGCTCGGCTGGCTGGCGAAGCGAATGAAATACCAGGATGAATTGACAAACGTATCAAGCGTATCGGTCTCGCGACGTGCGGGCTGGCCGCAGGCTGGGCAGTTGATATGCTTCCAGGACGGGTGACGATCCAGCGGATTACCGGGGATGTCGAAGCTGATATCCTCAGGGAGCACCAAGGGCAAATCCGCGCGCGGGACCGGCACAATGCCGCACCCCTCGCAATGAATGATCGGAATCGGCGTACCCCAGTAACGCTGACGCGAGACGCCCCAGTCGCGCAACCGAAAGACCGTGCGGCCCTCGCCCCAGCCATCATCCTCGGCGCGGCGGATGACGGTGCGTTTGGCATCCTGAATGTCCATGCCATCAAGAAAGTGTGAATTAACCAGCGTTCCTGGCCCGGAATAAGCGGTATCGCCCACAAATAGCGTTGATTCCTCGGCCCCATCCGAGACAACGCGGCGCACCGGCAGCGTATATTTGCGCGCAAAATCAAGGTCGCGCTGATCATGCGCTGGCACGCCAAACACGGCACCGCTGCCATAATCCATCAGCACAAAATTGGCGATATACACCGGCAACTGCCAGCTCGCATCGAACGGGTGCTGTGCGGTTAGCCCGGTATCAAACCCGAGCTTCTCCTGCGTTTCGAGTTCTGCTGCCGTCGTCCCGCCCTTGCGACATTGTTCGATAAAGGCAGCCGCCTCAACATCGGTTGCAGCAATGGCGCGCGCAATCGGGTGATCAGCGGCGACCGCAACAAAACTTGACCCGAAAATCGTGTCGGGACGCGTGGTAAACACCTCAACATTGCCGCCGTCCGAGAGCGCAAAGCGGAAGGCGAGGCCCTGGCTGCGCCCGATCCAGTTTTCCTGCATTACGCGGACTTTTTCGGGCCAGTCTTTCAGATCGCTGAGACCCTCGAGCAATTCTTCGGCAAAATCAGTGATCTTCAGGAACCATTGGCTGAGCTTGCGGCGTTCAATCAGCGCGCCTGATCGCCAGCCGCGCCCGTCAATCACTTGCTCATTGGCGAGCACCGTCATGTCGACCGGGTCCCAATTCACCGCCGATTCGCGCCGATAGACCAGGCCTGCCGCCAGCAGATCAAGAAACAGCGCTTGTTCATGCCCGTAATATTCGGGCTGGCAGGTCGAAAGCTCACGGCCCCAATCAAGCGCAAAGCCCAGCTGCTTTAGCTGGCGGCGCATATTGGCAATGTTGGCGCGGGTCCAGTCGCCAGGATGGACGCCCTTTTCCATCGCGGCATTTTCCGCGGGCATGCCAAACGAATCCCAGCCCATCGGGTGCAGCACTTCATGCCCCGTCATCCGCCGATAACGGGCCAGGACATCGCCCATACTGTAATTGCGGACATGGCCCATATGGATGCGTCCCGATGGATAGGGAAACATCTCAAGCACATAGCAACGCGGTTTGTCGCTGGTGTCAGCGGCGGCAAATGTTCGCTGATCCTCCCACACCGCCTGCCACGCCGCGTCCGCCTTTAACGCGTTAAAGCGCGACGCCATGCCAGGCTTCCTTTAGCCGACAAGCGCTGCGCGGCGCAGATCACGCGCGTGGGTGAGGATGATGTCCTCAAGCTTTTGGGCAGTTGCGGCGCGGACCGGCGAGTCAACCCACTGGCCATTGCGGTTGATCTGCCGCAGAACCGCGACCCTGACGGCGTCTGCGCGCAAATCCTGATCAAGGATCGACACCGTTACTTTCATTCGCTCCGCCGGGGCGGCAGGATTGGCATACCAATCTGTGACGATCACGCCGCCGTTCGAATCCGTTTGCAGCAGCGGCATAAAGCTGAGCGTATCAAGCGTTGCCCGCCACAAATAGCTGTTGATGCCAATCGTCGTGATCTTTGAGGCCGCAAGATCGCCCTTGGGCCGATTGCGGCCACCGCCACACGCGGCGACAAAAACTAAGAGCGAAACCACAATTGCGGTGCGCATGGGGCGGTTCATGGGTGATATCCTGCACGAAATTCTGGAGCCAAGCCGCACCTATAGATGGTATCGCGCCCGCCGCAAGCATCGCGCCCTTGGGTGAGCTGTGGGTTGCGGGCAACACTCTGCAACAAAAAGACGCAAGGGCAGTAGCGCTGGCGGACAAAATCGTGTTAGAGACAACTCGGGGTAATCAGAAAGGTTGATTCTGTGAAGAGCCGTGCGGTTGCAGCAACGATATTGGGGGCAGTGATTTCCGTCGGCTTTGTCGCACCTGCGTTTGGTGCGGCAGACCGGAATGCAGGCTTTGGCACAGCGTATAGCCTGTCAACAATGCGCAACATGAGCAACTTCACGCCGGCATCGGCTGATCCAAAATTGGCGGCAATGTTGGCGCGCAAAGCGGTGGGCAGCGCAAATTTCCGCTTTACCCCCGCCGAAGCCAATGAATTAGGTAACCGATCAGTCACGGTTGCTGTCCGCACTGGTTCGTCATTCGTTGCACCTGTTGCAACGCAAGTTGTTCCGGTTGAATCCGCACCGGGCGCGATCGGTCTGAACCCGATAGCCTATACGCTGGGCGTCTCGGTTGGTTGGAATCGTTTTGCGTTACCGACAGATGTGGCCAAGCCCAATAATTCAAATCGGGTCGGCGGGGTCGACTCGTTTGACCTTGCGACGACGTATAATGGCAAGCGCGGCACGGCACAGGGCAAGGCCGTCGCGCTTGACCGGGTCACGGGTGGCGCGCCAAAGCTTGTCGCTGATGATCCGCTCGATGTGAACCAGGGTGCTGATTCCTTCTCGCTCTCGCGCAGCTTTGCGTTGACGGCAGGCCAGCGTTTCAAGCCAGAGAGCAACCGGCTTGATCGGTTGGGAGACAATCGCCGCGACAGCCAGGCGGATTATGTTGGTACAGCGATCCGCTTCTAAAGCCGGATAACAGCATATCGGATCACGCAGATCCGTTCGTTTTGATCGCAGTCCGGTAACCGTAACTGGGCGTCTCGCGGCAGTTTCTTAACCCGCGCTCGCAACGAACGAGTTCAGATAATGTCATCCTGCTTTAGGCCGTCGATTGCCTGGCGCATTGGCTTGGTCCACGCGTCAATTGCTGCCCATCCATAAAACCCCGCCTGTTTGACTGCTGCAAACCGCGTTGCATCCAATCCACCCATTGCAATTGCCTTGAATGTGCCAAGCTGTGCCAGCCGCGCTGCGCCGCGTGCTCCCAACGCTCGCCCGCCCGGATGCGAACTTGTGGGAAAGACCGGCGAGATGAAAATCGCATCAGCCCCCATCCGTATTCCGGCGATCACCTCTCGCGCGTTGTGTGCCGGCCAGGTGCGCAGACCAGGCGATCGATGCGGACTGCGTCC
>JBBQAU010000132.1:0-6949 GCA_038316685.1 Sphingomonadales bacterium | reverse complement strand
CGAAAGCTTTGGCTTTGATCCGTTCCTGCAGGCGCAGCGGATGAAGCGCGACAGTCTGGGCGCGGATGCCAAGGCGCTGGTTGGCATGATGAAAGCGCAAGGGGGCTTTTGGAAGGGCCTGAAGGAAGGCGCGAAAGTCGTCGCGGCGGGCCGGTCGTTCCTCGACGAAGCGCAGTTTTCAATCCACACGATCGCCGAAGGGCGAAATCAGGCTGCCGCCGATACCGATATGGCAGCAATCCGTGAGATTGCCAAACTACATGGCGGGCGCGAGGTTGAGAACACGATCCCCAAGGTGTTGCGCGCCAATCCTTTTCCGCCCGTCAATTCGATGCTCGGCCCATCGGGTGAGCGGTGGGTGCCGGTCCACGGCGTGGTGCGCCACAGCCGCGCGCTGCCAACGATTGAAGCGATTATCGCGCTGTTTGAGGCGCATGCCGAGCCGATGGAACGGCTGGGGGTTGGTGCCGGTTACATGTTCCTGCCGGTCGCGACGACGGGATTTTTGATCGAACCGGTATTTTACTGGCCGGACGCACAAGGCGCGCTGCACCAGGCATCGGTGGAGCGGGCGCATCTTGCCAAGCTGCATGATTTCCCCGCCAATCCGCCTGCGCGCGCGCTGGTTGAGCAACTGCGCGCCGAGATCATTGCCATTTTTGGCCGGATGGAGGCGGTGCATTTTCAGATCGGCCGCGCTTATCCTCTTGGAGAACGCAGTGATCCTGCCGGTTGGGCGCTGTTGAAACAGGTAAAGGCAATGGTTGATCCGCACCTCCTGATGAATCCAGGGGTATTGGGGCTATGACCGCACCCTATGCTGCGGTTGCGATGCAGCTCGCCGCGCGGTCGGTGGAAAATTGCGCGGATCGGGCGGCTGCAAGCACGCAGATGCTGGCGATGATCGACGAGCTTGGGGCCAAGCTTCGCAGCGCTGTGATTTTCGTCCAGCAATATGGCGGGACGCCGGTGAAGCTGGCGGTGCTGCCCGAATATCTGCTGACGAGTTATCCCGGCCGAATCAGCGTCCCCGACTTTGCCGAGAAAGCCGCGATCGATATCGACGGCCCGGAATATCAGGCGTTTGGCAAGATCGCTCAAGCGCAAGCGCTGTTTATTGCGGGCAATGCCTATGAACGCGATCCGCATTTTCCCGGGCTGTATTTCCAGACCAGTTTTGTCGTGGCACCGTCGGGTGACGTGGTGCTGAGGTATCGTCGGCTCAACTCGATGTTCGCGCCGACACCGCATGATGTCTGGTCGAAATATCTCGATCTTTATGGGCTCGACGGGGTGTTCCCGGTGGCGCGAACCGAGATCGGCAATTTGGCGGCGATTGCATCTGAGGAAATTCTATACCCTGAAATAGCGCGCGCGCATGCGCTGCGCGGTGCCGAAATCTTCGTCCATAGCTCATCGGAGATTGGCTCCCCCAACGCCACGCCCAAGGCGATTGCCCGGCGCGCGCGGGCTTTTGAAAATTGTGCCTATATCGTCTCAGCCAATACAGCGGGGATTACGGGCACGGTGATGCCCGTTGCGTCTGCCGACGGCAATTCAGTTGTGGTCGATTACAAAGGGCAGATCCTTGCCGAGGCAAATGGCGGCGAAACCTTCACCGCCTTTGCCGATATCGATGTGGCCGCGCTGCGCGCGCAGCGGCGCAAGCCCGGTATGACCAACCAGCTTGCGCGCCAGCGGCTGGAACTGTTTGCGCCCATTTATTCGGGCCGCATCGTGCAGGGCGCGAACAGCCTTGCTGATGCCGATGGCGGATACCAAATCCCGGATCGCGATCATTTTCTGCGTGTTCACGAAGGCGTGATTGCCCGGCTTGCCAAGGATGGCCTGATATGAAGCATGATGTCGCCCCGCCCTATACCGCCGTTGCGCGCCACGCGGTGTTCCCTGACCCGAGCCATGACGAGGCCGCGCGGTTCGATTTTCTCGCCAATTTCAACAAATATATGTCGACTACGCTCGGTCCCGGCAACAAGCGCGCTTACGACATCAGGATACTCCCCGCGTTTGAGAAGGAACATGGCCGCGCACCTGCTGACCGGTTTGAAATCCGGCGGGCGATGAATAAGGATCCCTGGCATCGTTTCTGGTCGGCGCTGAAGCGCAATTCGATGGAGATGCGCCAGCAAAACGGTCGGCAGATGGTGCTTCGACAGCTCGATCAGCTCGATGGAAAGGTGCGCCAGTTCAACGAGGGGCGCGATACGCTTCGGCTTGACCCTGCCGTTGCCGTGCCGCGTTACCAGCAGGCGGTCGACATCCATTGCATGCCCGGCAGCTATCATGGCGAGGAGCGTCCGGGGGATGTTTCGGCTGGTGCCAATTACGATTGCGGGATTTTTGCGACAACCGCAGGCGGGTTGGGTGCATTATCTGACGGCGGCGGGATGGCGCTGGTCGATTGGATCAAGCGCGAGCGCCCCGGCTGGACGCCCCGGCGTATCCTCGATCTGGGCTGCACGATCGGCCACAACATCGTGCCGCTTGCGCTCGCCTTTCCCGACACCGAAATCATCGCGATTGACACGGCGGCACCCGCGCTGCGCTATGGCCATGCCCGCGCACAGGCGCTGGGCGCGCGCAATCTCCACTTCGTCCAGATGAATGCGGAGGACATGAGCACCTATCCCGACGGCCATTTCGATTGGGTGCAAACGACCATGTATCTGCACGAATTGTCCGGCACCGCGCTGCCCAGGATTATCAAGGAAGGTGCAAGGGTACTCGCGCCCGGTGGCCTAATGTTCCACCTCGAACAGCCACAATATTCCGATGCGATGCCGCTTTACGAGCAGTTCATCCGTGATTGGGATGCGTTCAACAATAATGAGCCTTTTTGGTCGTCAATGCACGCGCTGGACCTAAAATCGCTTATCATTGAGGCGGGCTTCCCCGCTGACAGCCTGTTCACCACCGGGGTACGCGCAGTGGTGGATGAAACCATCTTCCCGACCGCCAACGCAGGTGACGGCGAAGATCATGGCCGCGCCGCCTATTGGAACGCTTATGGCGCATGGAAGCCAGCCGCGTGAGCGATGACCTTGACTGGATTGGCCTGGCGGGCAAGCGCGCCAAGGGCAAGCGGCCTGAATATTTCGATGATCCCGCGATTGACCGGCTGCTGTCGATCACCATGGCATTGGTCGGCGAAGTATCGGTGATGCGGCAGCGGATGGATACAATCGAACGGCTGCTCGATACCAAGGGCGTTGTCAGCCGCGATGATATCGAGCGTTTCGAGCCTGATGCGGAAGGTGCGTATGAACGTGGCGTGCAGACCAAGGCCTATATCGCGCGGGTGATGCGCGGGGTGCAGCAGGCGATGGAAGCGATGGCGACCGAAGAAAAGCCGGTCGAAGAGGTCAGTCGTGAGCTGAAGGAAATGTGATGATGCATCGCACCGTTCGCGGGCGCATCCGCTACACCTCGAAAAAGCCCGAGATGCTGGACGCCGAACGTGGGCGCGAATGGTTTTCGTTTACGCATCACGGGGATGGATCGGCCATTCTGAACGCGCATTGCGAGATCGAGGAGTCCGCGCCGACGGTGATGCGCGATATCATCTATGCGATCGGGCCGGATGGTCGACCGCGAAACCTGCACGTCCATCTGATGGTGGGCGATGCCTTCATGGGATCGGGCTGGCTTAACCTGGCGCAGGATGAGCAGGGCGGCGACGGTGGGCGCATTGAGTGCGAGAGTGCTGGCCCGTCGATCGGGCGGGTGTCGCAACGGCTGGACTTTACCGGTGCGCTGGACGGGTTTGGCACACACCCGATCGTCGGCGACGGCTATTTGACCAAGTGCATGGACGTGGCACGCGGCCCGCATCGCCGCACGATTCGCGTCTTTGTGCCGTCGCCCGATCATCGCGGTGCCACTCCGCCGATCGCATCGGAGGTCGTAATCGACCTGTCATATTTGGGCGATGAAACAGTGACGGTGACCGCCGGCACCTTCGCCTGCCGCCGCTTTGCCTTTATCGATACCAGCGAAACCGGCATGGGCGGAAAGCAACATCCGCACTATGAAATGTGGGTAACGGCTGATGACGACGCGATCTTCGTCCAAGGCGGCGTCGGTGGCTACATGGCGACTTGGTATGAGCTGATAGAGCTGACGCGTTAGGGTGCGAGGGTCACAATCCCCGCCGCGCTGAAATTGGCCTGATAGGCACCGTTACCCACTTTGGCTGCGATATCCGCGCGCACCGGCACCTCTGGATACACCACCACGACATAATCCCCCGCCGACGGGTTCAGCCGCAGCGGCTTGATCGTTTCTTGATAGATTTTTGAGTGCCAGAACGCGCGGGCGTTGGCCAGGCAAGGGAAACGGACTATCAGGTTTGTATAGTTCTTGGGAGCTTCGCCTTCCAGCGTGTCGAGCGGGGCCGGGCCATTGAGATAATAGCCACCCAACTGCTGATACAGGCCACTATCGGCAATCGCCCTGGCATAAGCGATCATGCGCGCACGATCATGGGTTGGGCCCGATACGACCATTAAGACGGGCTTGTTATCGCACACCATAGGCACAGCGGTGACGGGCTGCGTGGGTTGGGCGGCGGCTGCTGCGGCAAGAAGATTCAGGATCAGGCTCATCATCTTACCCCAGTAACTGGTTCATCTCGATCAGGATGCCATCGGGATCGAAGAAATTGCACCCCTTCACCCGGATCGGTGGCGCGCCGTTGCGACCGGGATATTCCTGCAACCGGGGTGGCGACGTAACGGTGACGCCAGGCACCTTGGCTGCGGCTGCACAGCGCCCCTCGACATCATCGGTATTCAGGACGATCACGGTGCCGCCATAGGTCATGCGCTTGGGGTAAGGTTTGGCGACCCCGAGCGTTGGCTTGGTCCATTCCATTAGCCCAATCCAGCCAACCCAGGGATCATTGCCGTTCAGCAGGACAAGCCGTGCACTAGCCCCCGGCACATTGGCGGGCAGGGCGACGCCCGAGGTTGTCACTACCGTATCATAATTGACCTTCAGGCCAATCACGTCGCGGTAAAGCTTCAGCGAGTTTTCCACGTTCCGCACGATGATCGTGGTGCGCCGAACGTCGGTTGGCACGCGCTCGGCGGGTTTGGTGACTCCGGGCGAGCTGCTTGGCGGGGTCGTCTGGCCCAGTGCAGGTGCCGTCATCGCCAACAGGCTGAGCGCTGCGATCATTGGTTTGGTCATCGTTTAGCATCCTCTGCGTAAGCGGAAGTGGGTAAGGCATAACCGGTCTGTTTGATGAGCGCCTGCTTGCGGAAAAAACGCAGCAACCCGCTTTCGCCCATGCGCGATGGGCCAAGACCGCTTGCGCCGAAACTGGATTTTTCCGCATCCCAGACCATTGATGTCAGGGCGCCGTCGTTGATTGATACCGCGCCCGCATTCAGCCGTATGGCAACGGCCTCCGCTTCTTCAACCGACCCGGCAAGCACCGCCGCAGACAGGCCAAATTCGCCCGCATTGGCAAGCGCAACGGCGTGATCGACTGATCCGAAGGCGGTCACCGGTAACACAGGCCCAAACGTCTCTTCGCGCATGACCGACATGTCGTCTGTCACCCCGGTCAGCACGGTTGGACGCAGATACAGCCCGCCGCCAAGCTGCTCGACGGTGCCGCCACTCAACAGCGTCGCCCCCCGGCTAATGGCATCGTCGATTTGCGCCTGCACGATCGCGGCTTGTTTGTCGAAGATGAACGGGCCGATATCACCCACCCCGATCTCGGGGAAGTTAAGCCGGACAGCAGCGGCCTTTTCAACCAGAGCAGCCATGAAAGGCTCTACAATTTGCTGCGCAACATAAATGCGCTCGATCGACTGGCATGCCTGCCCGGTGTTCACGATGGAAGCGCGCAGCGCGATGTCGGCGGCCCATGCAGGATCGGCGCTGGCGAGGATGATCATCGGGTCCTTGCCGCCGAGTTCAAGGCTGGCGGGGATGAAATGCCGTGCGGCAGCGGCGGCAACCTTGCGGCCAGTCGCGACCGAGCCGGTGAAGGCCAGATAATCGACCAATTCGACCATTGCTGCCCCCGTGGCACTATCCCCCTCAATGATGCTGAGCGGTAGCCCGGGCACCTCGGCAATCGCCGCCATCAGGGGCGCAATGAAACGGGGGGTGACTTCGGAAGGTTTGACGATCACGGCGCATCCTGCCGCCAGCGCCGGGATCGCATCGATCAAGGCCAGCGTCAGCGGAAAGTTCCAGGGGCTGATCACGCCGACGAGCGGATAGGGGACGAGACGGGTGGACACCATGATGCCGGGCGTTGCGGATGGCCGATCGGCGCTGGTGCGGGCGATCAGATCGGGCCCGAGTGCAGCCCAACGTTCCAGCGCGCGGATGGTGCCGTCGACTTCAATTGCAGAGATTGCCTGTCGCCCGGTGTCGACAGTTAACGCCGCAGCGATAGCGTCAAAATGCTGCATGATTGCTGCGCCAAGTCGGCGCAGCATCTGTCCCCGCTCTGCCGCCGGAAATGCAGCCCACGCCAATTGCTGTTTGCGCAGTACGGCCGCAGTTGCCGCAATCTGCGCCGCATCGAGCGGCGTGATGCGATAGTCGCATTCGCCGGTGCGGGGATTTCGGATCGAAAGCGTCATTGCTGCGCGCTCCATGCGTCGATAATCGTTTCGGCGGGGGCAAACCATGCCTCCTCTCGCCCGACCAGATCGGCGAGGAGCCGTTCAAACGCATCGATCCGATACGGCAGGCCCAGGATATACGGCGTGACATGGATTGGCAGCATCCGTCCGCCCTGCGCCCTTGCCTCGGTGGATAACCAATCGAACGCATCGATCATCTGTTCGGCAAAGCTTTCGGCGGATTGCTGGTGGGTAGCGATGATTTGCCTGTCTGATAATTCATGGTTGAGCGGCAGATTGATCAGGCCATTGTTGAAGCGCCAGGGAAGTTCGTCATT